>NZ_DBHLDX010000036.1:0-19491 GCF_057312375.1 Fretibacterium sp. | reverse complement strand
GGCCTTGGGCTGATTCGAGTACCGGGTTTCCATCCCTTAGAGGAAGTTTCGGAAGGGGAATTGCGACGGGTGTTATCTGCGCAATAGGCAGTTTCCATCCCTTAGAGGAAGTTTCGGAAGGTGAAGGGCTTAGTCGTGGCGTCCTCGATTTTTTCCCGTTTCCATCCCTTAGAGGAAGTTTCGGAAGCCGCCGCATCAAGACAGGAGCAAGGTTAGCAAAAAGAGTATACCACATTGTGCCAATATCCGGATGAAGCAAAATGAAAATGGACACTGCTGTAACAAGGGTCAACAGCTTTTTTAAACCTGCGTCGCCCCTCCACGCTTTTTGCACTATCCTGGGGCGACGCAGAAATTTGAACCTGCTGTGAAGTTGTCAATTTGCGAAACACGCACGTCGTCAACGTCTTGAATCCATTCTATTGTACCTCCAAATACACTTGGATGGATATATCGCCGGAGATCGAGTTCCTGACCGCAGGCCGGCGGCGCCGGGATATCACGTTTCCAACCCTGCTAAAGGAAGCTTTAAGGAAGCGCTGAATAAATCATAGTTTATTTTGTTTAAAAGAACGAACCATGGGGCCATGTGAGAGAATAGAGAAAACTCTTTGGAGGTGCACCATGCCTGGACAGCGCAGTTTCAGCGACCTTGAATACGCCAACCGCAAGCGCATCACGAAGCGGGAGAGCTTCTTGAAGATGATGGATGAAATAATTCCCTGGTCCGAATGGATTGAACTCATTCGTCCCTTCTACCCTAAGGGGGACCGGGGTCGTCCCCCCAGGGGAATAGAGGTCATGTTGCGCATGTACCTGGTTCAGTCGTGGTTCAACCTGTCTGACGCGATGGTGGAGGACGCGATATACGACAGTTACGCAATACGAAGCTTCATGGGACTGAACTTCCATGATGAGCAGGCTCCGGACGCGACAACGCTTCTGAAGTTTCGCCGTTTGCTCGAGGAGCAGGGACTGGGGAAAAAGATGTTCGAAGCCATCAACCAGCTCCTGGAGTCAAAAGGATGCATGATGCGCGGAGGCACGATAGTGGATGCGACGATAATCCAGGCACCGAGCTCAACGAATAACGCATCCGGAGAACGGGACCAGGAGATGCACCAGACGAAGAAAGGCAATCAATGGTACTTCGGGATGAAGGCGCACATCGGAGTGGACGCCGGGAGCGGGTATACACACACGGTAACGGTGACGCCGGCGAATGCACAGGATATAACGCAGGCATCGGAACTTATCCGGGAAGATGACGAGACGGTCTACGGAGATGCAGGCTTTATAGGGATAGAGAAGCGTGCGGAGATCATGTCGGATGAGAAAAAGAGCCGGATAGAGTATCGGATCAATCGCCGTCCGGGTACGTTGAGCAGGCAATACCAGGGTTATGCGCTGGAGGTGGAAAGGAAGGAAGAGCGGAGGAAGTCCTCGGTGAGGAGCAAGGTGGAGCATCCGTTTCGGATTGTGAAGGTTTTGTTTGGTTATCGCAAGACGGTGTATCGAGGTTTGTCAAAGAACCTGACCCGTCTGTACACTCTGTTTGGCAGCGCGAATCTGTTGATGTGGAGCTGGGCGGGGAAGCCAAGTCGATGAGGGAATCAAGGGGGTATTGTACCCAAAAGAGGGCAGGATACCCCCCTAAGCGTTACAGAAGCATTACAGAAGAGGATTTTATTTGAATTTTTCTTGAAAGTCGATTAATTTCTGGTGTATTATCTGCCAATTTCGACACACCAAAAAACTTACACATCCTTCCTGCTTTATTCAGCGCTTCCTTAAAAGTCATCACGAGCAAGGAGGAGATTTACAAGCTCCTCAGTTTCCACCCCTGCTAAAGGAAGCTTTAAAAGCCGTTACATCAAGACAGCAAGCGCTTTCTCAATCTGCGCCGGCCCCTGCTCTTTTTCCATCAGGGGCGACGCAGAAATTTGAACCTGCTATGAAGTTATCAATTTGCGTTGCAGGACTTCAAAAGGGCTGGATTTTCCGGTTCACCCAACCCGTTGCCGCCTGCTACACCAAAAAGTCCGTCTCTCCCCGCTCCACGCCAAGAACCTCGCGCGACATGTAGCGCTCCGTGCGCCACACGTAGAATAGCACGCTGTCATATTGCAGGTCCAGCACCTTATGTACGTCCATCTTCAGCGCGGCCATGGAAGCGGGCGTCAATTCGCCCTCCAGTACCGAGTCCTGAATCCACGTGAGGTAGCGCCGCGCCGTCTTCAGGACCTTGCCGACGCGCTTCTCCCCCACGTCATAGAACATCAGGACGAACACCTCACCACCTGCTCACAAAGGGCTCGTAGGGTGTGTCGCCCAGAATGTGCTTCTGGAGCTTATAGGCCTCCATGCGCACCAGACCCCGATAGCTGACGTTGCGCTTCAAACGCGGATGCTCGATCGTCTCGTTGACCCGCGCCTCCCAGGCGCGCAAGACGACCTCGCGCCCCCGGTCGTTCAGGTAGATGCCGCCGCCCGTCTCCTTTTCAAAGTGCTTTTCCTGAATCTCTCGCTTGTTGACCAGAGAAAAAATCAGGCGGTCGACGAGGATCGGTTTGAATATCTCCGCAAGGTCCAGATTCAGACTGAACCGCCGAAAGTTCGTCTCGTGCAGGAAGCCGATGCGCGGGTCCAGGTGCGTCCTGTAGATCTGCGACAGCGCGAGAATGTAGCACATGGAGTTCAGGAAGCTGATCAGCGCGTTCATGCGGTTGGTCGGCGGACGGCGGGTCCGTTCCAGCATCTTGAAGCCCTCATCCTGAACCAGTCGATCGAAGAATTGGTAGTACCGATTTCGGACGTTGCCCTCGATTCCCATCAGGCCGGGGACGTCCTCGCTCCGTGGCGCCAGGTCCTCGAAACGCTCCAGGTCCTCCAGAATGTCCTGGACCTCCAGCGAAGCCCGGCGCTGGTAGTATCCCACCACCTTGCGCATGTTCTGAATCGCGCCGACGATGAGGGCCGAGGCCAGAGCATGACGTTTGCCGCCATCCATGTAGTGCGCCGCCTGAGCCAGGATGACGGCCCCTGAGTTCATGTGTTCGCGCGGGTAATAGGTCCCTGTGTAATAGCCATGATAGTTGAAAAAATGGAGGATGATCTGTTTTTGGGTCAAAAACTCCAAAAGGCTCTTGTTGAGCTCCAGGTCACCCAACACCATGATCTCGTCCGTCGTCTCCACGGGCAGAAAGCGCGGTTTTTGCCCCGGCTCGCCCGCCCTCTCCACAAACAGCGTGTTGTCCTTGCGCCGTAGCGCTCCGGAGCTCAAAAGATATAGGGTCTTGCCCATCTCGCCCCTCCTCCCTCTTAAGACAACTTAGCCCCAACAATACTCGGCATAGGCGCACTTGCCGCAGTACTTGCAGGACGCCGCTGCAGGCGGGGCGTCCTGCCGAACGAGCGCCCCGATTTCGTCATAGGTGGCGTCGAGCTCCGCCATGAGCTCGTCCGTCAGCGCCACCTCGACGCGCTTCTTCTCGGTGGGGAACATCAGAACCCCTCTGGCCTCGATCCCGGCCTTCCGAAGATCGTAGAGGTAATGGGCAAGCTGCAACCGCGCAGACCGCTCCGCGCGGCTGCTCTTCTTCACCTCACAGACCACCAGATCTCCATCCGTGCCCTGAACGAAGTCGAACCTGTTGTCCTCGAACGCCACCTGATGCCGCTCGCGGGCGTAGCTGTTCTGATCGATCAGGCGGCCCAGGGCGAGGAATTCATCCCTGGGTTCCGGTTCAATTCCTCGAGCCATGAGCCAGACCTGCCGGGCGCAGATGCTCCAGTACCAAACCAGAGTACCGCCAATGCGTGCATCCTCGGAAAAAACCATGGCCGATTCTCACCAATCGTCCAATCCAGCACCTTGACGGCAAGGAGAGAAGCCAGCCATAGGATGATACGGGCTGTCGGCCCCCTCACCAATGCCAGGGCGCCGAATCACACAATAATCTCCATACTGTTCCAGGGGATTCTGAGAGCTGCCGCCGACGAAATTTCCAACTCGATCCAGCCATTCCTTCAGCAGGTCCTTTCTGACTCCGATCGCATACTGCTGCAGACGGTTGTTCAGGGTTTTCAGCCGCTCCCTGTTGTCCAGCGTCCTATCCAGGGTCATTAACTCATTCAGGAGGTCGTCCAGATCGCCGTCGTGATCGACGTAGACGGGGACGTCAAAATCCATCTCTTTAAACAGGGGGGTGTAATCGCCCCAGTTCCCCTCCTCGATATCTCTCCATAAGGCTTTAGGTTCGATGGAACTTGAAATTTTTTCGTAATAACGGGCCACGATGTCCGGGACGTCCCGCTCGTCAAATTCCGGCGACTCTTCCAGCAACAGGCGGGTATGGTCCATCAACACGTCATCATAGATCGGCCCCGCAAAAGAACGGCCGTTCTCGTTCTGCAAGGCCGTGATCAGCACAAAACCGTCCTCTCGCTCTCCGCTGCGGTTGCACCGCCCCGCCACCTGAACGAGGCTGTCCAAAGGCGCAAGGTCGCGGAAGGCCCACTCAAAGTCCAAGTCAACCCCAGCCTCCACCACTTGGGTCGCAATGAGGTAATGTCGTTTCCCGCTCACCTCCAGGCTCTTGATCTCCTTCAAAGTTTCACGGCGATGCTTGGGGGTCATCCAACGACTGAGCATGAAGACCGGCGCATCGCCAAAAATTGGTCTTAGAAGATCGTAAGCCGCTCTTGCCGAACCGCGTGTATTGAACACCAACATCCCGGACGACTCCGAAAACGCAGGGATGCGTTCCCTTAAAAGCCCGGGTAAATCGCTCAAAAGATGTTTCCCCTCGACAAAACGATAGCGATGCCGGTTGAAGGGGAAACGGACGCACGGAGCCAGCTCCGTCCCCTCGAAAATCCTGGGCTGCGTGGCCGTCATCAGGATAAAGACGGTCCCCCAGCGCTCATGAATGAACGTCAGGACCTTCCCCAGCTCCGGCCAGAGGTGGCAGTCGATGCCCTGGGGCTCATCCATCAGCACGACCGCGTTGCGGAGCCGATGGAAGTCGATCGTCGCCCCGGCCTTGGGATTGAAGATCGTGTTCCAGAGCTGAACCATCGTCGTAACGATCACCGGGGACCCCCAATACCGAAAGAGCCGCATCGAGCGCCGCCAAGCCATCGTCCTGTCCGCCCCTGCCCCCGTTCCGGGGATGTCGTACTCCGGCGCCTCATTATTCTCCGCCTCATCCCCATCGTCCAGTCCGGCGAGCATCAGGCTGTGTTCCTCCTGGACGAACTCGGCACCAAAGACCTTTTTTGCGAACTCCGCGTTCTGTTCCACGATGCTGATAAAGGGCAGGGCGTAGACAATCGTGGAATACCCCAGATTCTTTGCCAGGGTATGAGCCGTCCTGAGCCCGATGTTGGTCTTGCCCGCCCCGGTCGGCAGGGTCAGGGTGAAGAGGCCGGGAGAGCGAATCTCCGCGACACTGCGCAGGCAGCTTTCCGCGACCTCCGAGCGCCAGGCATCCGTTACCCGCCTACGCTCCGACGCTTTGGCAACGCTGGAAAAAGGATAGGGAGTGAAATCGGGCAGGGACTGAAGGTTCATCGCCTTCACGTTGATGGCGTCCAAACGGTCCCCGGCAACCAGAACCGAGAGGACGCTGCGCAGCCTCAACCAATAATCGGGAAAGGGGTAGTCATCGGGATAGCGGTCGTCGATGGCATAGATGAATTTCTTCCAGCAGCGCTCGTCCAGAGGACAGGGCCATTGGGGAAGCAAAGCGCTCATATCCTCCCCAATCTTTTTCCAGGATGCGCGATAGCCTGCCCAAAAGGGGGAACTCGCACCCCAATCCTCAATTTTTGCGTGATGCCGGCGCACCGCCTCCACGCTGAAGAAGGCATCGAACGGATCCTTATTATCCTGTTGCAGGGAAAACGTAAAGAAGGAGGAAGGGAGCGAGTGGTTCACTCCCTTTCCCTTCCCCATGAGGTACTTCTGGAACTCCGGATCGGCCTTTCCCGGATCATGGGTCAGAGCTGCGGCCTCGACGTCGAAAGCGATATCTTCCAGCCCATGGAACTCGACGATCTGCCGGGCCAGATCCGCCGTTCCTAGAAGATGGTCGATCAGGCGCTTTCCAGGGTGGCTCTTCAGGTCACCACTCAGGGAACCACGCAACGATGTCCTCCACGCCTCGCGCGGCACATCGCGTGACATGCAGCTCCCCCCTTTTGCGCACGCACAACGGACGGTTCACGTCCGCAGAATAGACGACCTTGACGCTTTCCGCCAGTGCCCGCTCCGTCGTCAGCCTGAAGGGAACCCGTTCGCTGAATATCCCTCCCGACTCGGCCAAATTAAGCTCCATTCCCTCCCCCGCCCAGGGGACCACCGTATCGACCCGCACTTCCCCCTCGCCCATGGGCTGGGGGTCACAAGCACCGATATAATCTATCTGCGCAAGGGCGTAAGCCACGCCAAGATACGGCGTGTAGACAAAACGTCCTTCCTCCAGATAATGTTTCAAACGATCCTCGATCCCGCCCGAAACATAGACGCGGTAGCGGGGCGAAGCCACGAACTGATGCTTGACCTGGATATGCGGTGTAGTCTGCGGATTTTTGACGTTCCAGAAGTTTACGGCTGCCCGCAGCCAACGCGTCTGCCTGAGAAGGGCGACGGTGACGCGAGTTCCCGCAAGCTCCTTCCAGTAGTCCGCATGGGAAGCATTTCCCGAAGCCCCGTTGTCCAGGCCGACGATCGCGGAGACAAGGCCCGCTATAGCCGAAGGCGGTGGGAACGCGAAGGAGACCGAGGAGGTTGTCGTGTAGGGTTTGCGGAACAGGGCCATGTCGGACGAACAATCGAACATGACGGCCATTTGGGGCTCACCTCGCTTCCAGCGCCAGCTTCCCTCCAAGAAGGGCCTTCAATTCCTCAAGCCCCTTGACCTTCAAATCCATTTCATGCAGGATCCTTACCCGTTCCACATCCTGAGAGACCCGGCTCAGGGCAGAGGACAGAGCCGTGATGTCGAGGAACACCTCGTCGCAGGAACGAAGGGCAAGCTGCTCGTCGGCGCTCAGGATATGCCCGTCCGCCCCCAGGAGCCTGACCTTCTCGTCCATCGCCCCAACGATGCCGTCAAAGCCCTTTGCGTAGCGCACCTCCAGCAGGAAGCGCGGCATATGCCCCACCTTGCTGCGGGTGATCAGGTTGGCCGTCCCCTTCCAGAGAGCCGAGAAGAGGGCGTCAATATCCTCGTCAGTCGCACCCGTAGTCAGGGAAGCGTGCTGGTTGGCGATCGCATAATCCGCAATAAGGACAAACGGGACAATGTACTCGCTCCGGAAGGAACGCTGCTCACTGCCCTCTTTGGTGGCGAAGGCGGCCGTCCCCTGAACGGTCTCGACCGCAGCGCGGTGAAGCGAACGGCCCCACTTGAACTGCACGGGCCCCGTCCAGGCAAAGGACTCGCTGCCCAAAGCGAAGGTCACGCCAAAAAGCCTCGTGTCGATACAACGCGACAACGCTTCCTGTCCCTTTGTCACTCCCAGCTTTTCCTTCAGCTCCGCCACGCGGCTCTTGAGGGTTTTAGTCTCCCCATCGACGAAGACATCCCGTCCCTCCCTCAGCCACTGGTCCCGAACCGTCCTCTTGACGCGGACGTCCGAAACCAGAACCTGGCCGCTGTCCTCGTCGAAACGGGGATGATTCGCGTTGAGCGGGTCCCCATTGGGGTTGGCGTCCTTAACGCTGTAAACGAACAGAAGCTCCCGGCGCTGCTCAAACGACATTTTAATTTTCCTCCTCTCTCGATTCCAAATCCTGGCTCATGCCCTCTTCTTCCGCCTGTTTCTTAAAAATCCTGCCGAAGAAATAGTCCGGTGCGTTCAGAAAGGCGATGGAAAAGGCGAAGTTTCCCTCCACTCCAAGCTCTTGTGGCTCCCCCTCCATCAGCAGCTTTCCCGCCTCGGCGCAGAGGGACTCGATCATCCCTGCATAGGGTATGTTGTAAACCCTGCCCAACTCCGGCACACGCGCCATCAGACGCAGAAGATCCCGTCGCTGCATCCGTCCGAAGTGCAGCTGCTTGTACATGGGAGAGGCATCGATGGCCCCTCCCTTCCCCACCTGCCCGCGCGCGATCATCCCCAGGACCAGACCGGCGAGAAAAATTCCCCTGCCCTCCGGTTTTTGAAGATAAGGGTCCTGAAAATCCTCAAAAAAATCCAGACGCACGACGCTCACCCCTTTTTCCCAATTTGCCGCTCCCCACCTTCGGGAACGGACGAAACGCTCTCGTTGGCCCTGTATAGAAAATCCACGATGGCATTCCATCGCCGCGCCGTCGCAGCGCTGTATCGTGCCACCCAATCGGAATCCGCGCACAACCCTTGCAGGCGGGACACGACAGCGCCCTTCACCCTTTCGATATCGACGCGCTCCCCACCGAGAAGATGACC
Source organism: Fretibacterium sp. (assembly GCF_057312375.1). Taxonomy (NCBI): domain Bacteria; kingdom Thermotogati; phylum Synergistota; class Synergistia; order Synergistales; family Aminobacteriaceae; genus Fretibacterium; species Fretibacterium sp. Next base: position 11,052 of record NZ_DBHLDX010000036.1, on the reverse strand, counting down.
GATCAGGCCCAAAAGCCAATCGCGCAGCACTGCAGCATCTCCATCATTTTTTCCGGCCAGCGCCGTCAGCGTTCCAAAAATGATCCGAATACCCTGATACAAGGTGGCGGCATTCGGATCCGCCCCTGCCTCGTCCGCCTCTGGGGCAAAACGTCCCCTTGGGGCGAACAGTCCGGTCGCGGAGACCGTTTGGCACCACAGATCGTTCAGCCTGCGCAGCCTGGAGGGCGGCACGTCCTCCACCATCAACAGGAGCCTCTCCTGAGCCTGATTCTGTTCCCAGAACACGAAATGATACGTCAGGCTGTCCTCCTGTTCCAGCACGCGCTCGGCCAGAAAGGGTGCGTTCTGAAGCCCGGTCTGGAGAAAGTCCTTCGTCTTTTGTTCCAGATACTTCTGATTGACGTTCCCCGTCAACAATTCGGGAACCGTATAGATCCTGACGTTATAGACGCTCTTTGCGTCCAAAAACTTCGCGTCGATGACGTTGCGTCCCTCGGAGAGAAGACGGTAGCAGTCGGCGCAGAGAGGAAAGACCTTGGCCTTAGAAGCATCGCCGTCCTCAAGCCCCGGCAGGAAGCTCTTCTTGTCGAACGTCGCAAAGGCAAAGACCTTGTCCATATTGACCGGAGCGGAAGTCGGCCCGTGACACACTCCACAGGACACACTGTGTTGTTGTTTGTTTTTTTTATTTTTGGCAGCCCCTGGATCCGCTCCGGAAACACCGGCAAGCCGGGAACGAAAATGGGCAAGGAAGGCAGGGGTGTCCACAGGATAGAAAAAACGCTCCGGGTCGGACGCGCCGAAAATCAGGAGGTAGGACCTCCTTCTGTCCGACCAGAGCTCAGCCAAACGTTCCACCCTCGCGACAAGGGCGTCCATGATGCGGTCCACGCTGCCCGGCGAGAAGACGCCCTGCTCCTCAAAGGCCCACAACGTCGATTTGTGGAGTTTGAAGAAACGCGAATCCTTGTCGTCCCTCCAATTCCCACTCCCCACCAGGGCTTTTTGGCCGTCAACCACCCCCTTACCAAGCTTGTAGAGCGGCGAATAGCGCCACGTCGCAGCCGGGCTCACAGGATCCCGGTAGAGGTAGCGGCGCTTCTTCGCCCGATCGTCGCCCCCTCCTCCCCAAAAATCCGCGATCTCGATCTCGCGGATGCCCCTCACATCGAGGCACTCCACCTTGGCATCCGGCACTTCCAGCCAGACCTGGAGCTCCTTTCCCGGCAGCCGCCGTGCCGATTCGTTGTCGGATTCGATCAAATCCATCGGCATCTGGAAAAAACTGTCGACATCCGCGAAGTCGCCACTCCCCGACCGCTCCAATTCCCTCCGTCCCAACGCATGCAGCGCGTCAACGAAACCCAAAACGACACCTCCTTGAATTGAAGCTCATTCCCCTCAAAACAAGTCTAATGCGGCAGCATCAGAATGTCAATAATTGATGATATATCTAATACCTAAAACAGGAAGGTTCTCAGAAAACATGATGAGATAAATCATGTTTCCATCCCCACGTCGGGAATCATTTCTGAAAGCAAGGAGCATTATGTCCCCTCTACTCCTTCGTCACGCACCCCCATCCCGCGCTGTTCTTCGCGCCCAGGCCACAGTCCAGAGCGACCTGCAGAAGCTCCCGCGGCCCATCGAGGCGGAAGCGCCCGTCCCACCCCTTGATGGGGAAGCGGGTCTTGGGGCTGAAGAGCGCCGCGCGCTCGCGAACCTTGCCCAGGGGCCTGACGCTCACGTCCCCGCTGGGCGGCTCGCGGTCCGGGTACAGGGCCCGGAATTTGCGCAACAGGTTGTTGCGCACCGAAACGACAAAGGCCGGGTCCTCCGGCGTCAGGTAGACGGTGTAAGGCCTGCCCTCCCGCTCCGTCTGGGAGTAGCAGGAGATGGGCGAGAGCGTCCGTACCGTCAGGCTCCCCTCCTCCGCCCACTGCTGCTCCGCAAGGACGCGGCTGCAGAGGACGACGTTGTTGCCGATGCGAAGCTCCCGCGCGGCCAGGGCGCCCCCTGCGACGCCGTCCATGGTGTCCGTCACGGGCGTCGAGATCACCAGCCGGACGGGCAGGGGAAAGCGAACCGCCTCCGCCTCGAAGCTCGGCAGGCGGGCCGCGATGGGCCAGCTCATGGCAAAGAGCTTCATCCGCCGTCCATAGACGCGGTAGCCCTCGTCGTGCAGGAACGCCGCCCGATCGGGCGGCAGAACGGAGTAGATCAGGGACTGAAACAGGTGCAGGTTGGAGCGCGGGACGCGGATAAAGGCGTCCTCCGCCCCCCGATCGGGCACTTCGAACCACAGGGTGATGTGCACGGGATTTCCTCCCTCCATCGGGCTAATTATAGAACGGGACGGCACCTGCACGCCCCGCGGCGCCAGGCCGCCCCTATTGTACAAAATCGGGGGGCAAAATCAATGCGACGAGATAAGCCGATACAAGTTGGCACAAAATGAGGGACGCCCTGCGGCGTCCCCCGTCAAGCGGCCTGCGGCCCCTGCGAGCCGCGCTTTAAAGTGGTTCGTAGGGCATGACCTCCCGCACCACGTCCAGGATGCTGCCGTCCCGCGCCTCCAGGATCGCGACGACCCGATCCTTCCACCGCAGCGGGTCCGGCCGGCCCACCAGCGCGTAGGCCTTCTCCTGAAGCGCCTTGATGGGCACGTGCCGGATGCCCGCCTTGTCCAGACACTCGACGATGTCCTGCCGGGCAGGGTTCACCGCCGTGCCGTAGTCCGTCACCAAAACGTCCACGCAGTCCCCCGGCGTCGTGACGGTCACGACGCTCTCGCAGACCGTGGGCATACGTCCGCGCGTCAGGGGCGTCACGATGATGCAGCACCTGGCGGAGGCCGCCGTGTCCGGGTGCCCGCCCGGCGCGCCCCGCAGAACGCCGTCCGATCCCGTGATGACGTTGACGTTGAAGTCCGTGTCCACCTCCAGAGCCGCGAGGACGACGAAGTCCAGCTTGTTGATGAGCGCGCCCTTGTTGGCCGGGTTGGCGTACTCGCTGGCGGATATCTCGAAGTGGCGGGGGCTCTTCCCGATGTGCTCGATGGCGGCGACGTCGAAGTCCTGAGTGTCGAGGATCGCGTCCACCAGCCCCTTGTCCATCAACTCGCAGATGGAGCCCGTGATGCCGCCGATGGCCCACCGCATCCGGATGCCGCGCTCGCGCATCAGGGGCTCGATGAAGCGGTTCACGGCCAGGGAGGGCCCCCCCGCGCCCGTCTGAAAGCTGAAGCCGTCCTTGAACCAGGGCGTAGCGGCCATGACCTTCGCCGCCGTCTCCGCCATCATCAGGTCCCTGGGGTTCTGGGTCATGCGCGCCGCGGCCGTGGCGATCTTCTTTGGGTCCCCGATCTCGTCCACCTTGACGACGTAATCCACGTCGATGCCGTGGATGCTGGCGGGGAAGTTGGGATAGGGGACCAGCGTGTCCGTGATGACGACCACCCTGTCGGCGTACTCCGCGTCCGCCATGGCGTAGGACAGCACGCCGCAGTCGCTGCGCCCGCCCACGGCCCGCGCGTTGCCGCACTCGTCGGAGGTCGGCGCGCCAATGAAGGCCACGTCGATGTGGACCTCCCCCTCCTCGATGGCGCGGACCCGTCCGCCGTGGCTGCGTAGGATGGCGGGCGTCCTCAGCCTGCCCTGGGAGACCACCTCCCCCATCCGGCCCCGGATGCCGCTGGTCTGCAGCCCCGTCACGACGCCCTCCTCGATGTAACGGGCGATGGGGTCGTGGGCGGCGCCCAGGCTGGAGGCCGCGATGGTGACGTCCCGGATGCCCAGCTCCGCCACCTCCTTCATCACCAGGTTGGCGACGTAGTCGCCGTCCCGGAAGTGGTGGTGGAAGGAGATCGTCATGCCGTCCCTCAGCCCGCACCGCTGAATGGCCTCCCGAAGGCTCCCCACCAGCTTGCTTCCCTGGGGCTTCTCGCCGATGCGCGTGCGCGGGCCCTGCTTCTTCAGGAGCTCGCCGTCGCGGTGCCCCGCGCCCTGGTAGACCTTCCAGCCCTCCTTCAGCAGCTCGTCGGGTATCTCTCTGCCGACTGCGTTCTTCATCCTAAAGGTCCCCCTCGTACACACCGCTCGCCTTGGCAAGCCGGATCACGCGCTCCGCTCCGGGGACGAAGGCCACGTCAACCATCTTGCCGTTGATCGTGAAGACGCCGACGCCCTTGTCCGCGTTCTCGCGGAAGGCTCGAACGATCTTCTCCGCGTCCGCGATCTCCCTCTGCGTGGGGGCCAGCATCTCGTGGACGATCGGTATCTGGCGGGGGTTGATCAGAGACTTTCCGTCAAAGCCCATGTCCTTGTTCTGCTGGACCTCCGCGCGGAAGCCCTCGTCGTCGTCCAGGTTGGTGAACACCGTGTCGAAGCACTGCACCCCCGCCGCCCGCGCGGCGATGAGCAGGTGCCCCCGGGCCGCCAGCATCTCGATGCCGCCCGGCACCACCTTGACCTGCATACACTTTCGGTAGTCGCCGCCCGATATCGCGACGCCGAAGAGCCGCGGCGACGCCGTGCAGATCTCGTAGGCGTTCAGGACGCCCCTGGGGCTCTCGATGGCCGCCATGAGCAGCGTCCGCCCCTCCTCGACGCCGAACTCGCGCTCCGCGGCCAGCGTCGCCTCCTCCGCGGCCCGGACATCCTGAGCGCTCTCGGTCTTGGCGATGCGGAGCCCGTCGGCGCCCCCCGCCACGCAGACGCGGACGTCCTCGCGCCAGTGGGGCGTGTCCAGCCCATTGATGCGGACGATGACCTCCGTGTCCCCGTAATCGACCTCCTTCAGCGCGTGGTACAGCGAGAAGCGGGCGGAGTCCTTCTGGTTCTCCGCCACGGCGTCCTCCAGGTCCAGCATGATGGAGTCCGCGCCGTAGACGTAGGCGTCCTTGATCAGGCCGGGCCTCTGTGCGTTCATGAACAGCATCGTCCGGCGCAGGCGGAACCGCTCCGGCTTGGGGCGCGGGATCATCGCACATCGCCTCCCCAGGGAATCCTGTCGTCCGGGCCGCACCCGCAGCCACGGTAGTAGGCGCACTCGATGCGCGCCTTGATGGTGCAGTCCAGCGCGCCGTGGTCGTTCACGGTGACGCCGGCGTTCCTCACGCCCAGGCGCTCCAGCGTGGCGAGCGTCGTCTCCCGAATCTGCCGCCCGTACTGCTTCAGGACCGTGCTCTCCAAAAGGAGCTTGATCCCGCCTGAGTCGGCCGGCTCAAGGGTGACCATGACGTCGCTGGACTCCAGCGTGCCCGCCACCCCCGTCGTCTTCAGTTCCATCGCACACCTCCATGGACAAATTCGACGAACGCCCCCTTCCGGCAGCGTCCTCCGAGGTCAGAACGGCGCCGGCCCCTCACGCTTCGCCCTTGCAGCCCTTTTTGAAGAGGGGCGCAACCACCGGGTAGAGCAGCAGCACGACGCTGACGGCCATCAGCGTGCCGGCCACGGGGCGGGCGAACATCGCGGCGAGGTTCGCGTGGGAGAGGGTGAAGGCGCGGCTGAAGTTGCCCTCGCATATCGTGCCCAGCACGAGGCCCAGGATCAGCGCGGCGCTGTTGAAGCGGCAGGCGGAGAACGCCAGGCCGGCGATGCCCGCCACGGCCATGATCTTGACGTCCGCGATGCTCATGTTCGTGGCGTAGGAGCCGATGAGGGCCAGCATGATGATGATGGGCCCCAGGTAGGAGTACGGCACCGCCAGGACCTTGGCGAAGATGCGCGCGATGAAGATGGCCACCACGACCATCAGGATGTTCGTGACGAACATGGAGGCGAACGTCGCGCTGAGGTACTCCGGCTGGTTCTTCAGAAGGAGCGGCCCCAGTTGGACGCCCTTCAGGACCAGCGCGCTCATCATGACGGCCGCCGCATTGCCGCCGGGGATGCCGAGCGATAGCAGGGGCACCATGGAGCCGCCCGTGGCGGCGTTGTTCGCCGTCTCGGAGGCGGCGATGCCGTCGATGATGCCCGTGCCGAACTTCTCCGGGTACTTCGACAGCTTCGTCTCCGTCGAGTAGCACAGGAAGGAGGCGATGGTCGCCCCCGCCCCGGGCAGGATGCCGATGATCGTCCCGATGATGGAGCACCGCGCGAGGAGCCACTTGATGCCCCACCATTCGCTGAAGGAGGGCATCTTCGTGCTGACGCTGCCGCCCCCCACGCCCTGTTCCGCCTTCAGGCGCTTGTCCGTCCCCGTCTGCTTCAGCACCTCCGTCACGGCAAAGATGCCGATGAGGACAGGGATCATCTCAAGCCCCGCGATCAACTGCGTCGAGCCGAACGTCATGCGCTGCACGGCGTACATCGTGTCCTGCCCGACGCAGGCCAGGAGCAGCCCCAGCAGGCCGGAGATCACCGTGCGGAGGATGTTCCTGGAGTCGAGGCAGGTCAGGATGGACAGCCCCATGAACGTGATGGCGAAGATATCCGCCGGACTGAAGGAGAGCGCCGCCTGCGTCAGCTGCGGGGAGAGCAGGAGCATACAGAACGCGGACACCAGACCGCCGATGGCCGAGCTGCCAAGCGCGATGCCGAGCGCCTTTCCCGCCTCGCCGCGCTGGGCCATGGGGTAGCCGTCGAACGTCGTGGGGGCGCTGGACGGCACGCCAGGTATCTTGAACAAAATGGCCGTGATGCTGCCGCCCGTGATGGAGGAACAGTAGACGGCGACCAGAAAGACGATGGCCGGAACGGGCTTCATGCTGTAGGTGAAGGGCAGGCCCAGGGCCACGGCCATCGTGGCGCTGACGCCCGGCAGCGCGCCGAAGATCGTTCCCACGACGATGGCGAAGGCCATCATCATGAACGTGTAGGGGTCCATCAGGACGCCGAACCCGCTCTGCAGCAATTCCCATGTGGACATTTTCTCTCACCTCCCGGAAATTTAGAAGATCGCGGCCTTCGTCTGCGCGATCAGCGACTCGACGTACAGGGCGAAATCCCGCGCCTGGGGGAGCGTGCCGCGAGGAAGGTTGACGGACAGGAGGACCCCGAACACCGCGTAGAGCAGCACGGTGATCGCCGCCGACAGGACGACGAGCCGCAGGATGCGGCGATCTCCCAGGAGCAGCCCGTAGAGGAGGAGCATCAGGAAGCACGTCCCCATGAAGCCCAGCGGTTCCAGGGCAAAGCTCGCCCCCAGCACCAGGAGGATGCCCAGGAACGTGCGGCTCTTGAGGAACTCAGCGGAGTGGGCCCCGAAGCCACTCAGGGAGAAGTCCGGATTGTCCCGGTTCCTGCGGAGGATTCGGACGATGTTGACGGCGATGAAGACGAGCAGCAGGATGACGATGGCCCTGGGCCAGACGTCCGGGCTCAGCGCGTACGGGTTTTTCTGAACCTTGACGGGGATCGGCGCCTCCGTCACGTGGAAGAAGTACACGTAGAGGAGCGCCAGCCACAAAAGCGCGTTGCAAATCAGCTCAAACAACGGTTCCGCACCCCTTCCCGGATACAGCAAAGGGGGTGGGGCAGAAAGGCCCCGGCCCCCTTCGTCAAAGGTTCTCCACTACTTCGCGTAGTAGTCCTTCTTCAGGACTTCCTCGGACTCCAGGTAGTCCGTGAAGGCCTTGTACTCGCTCTCGAAGAGCTGGCCGAACTCCTCAGGCCCGGCGAAGCCAGGGCGCTCGTCGTAGGCTCCGGCCTTCAGGAAGTCCTGCCATGTCTGCGTTTCGACGGCCTGTTTGACGGCCGCAAGCAGCGCGTCGATGGCCTCCTGGGGCGTTCCCTTCTTGGCGAAGAGGCCGCGCCAGGTGCCGATGTAGGAGTTGATGCCCAGCTCGCCCGTGCATTGCATGTCCGGGTAGAGCTTCATGCGCTTCTCGCTGATGGCGCACAGCGGGACGATGTCGCCCGCCTCGATCAACCCCGCGATCTCGTCCGTGCCGGTGATCATCATGTCGATGTGCCCGCCGACGAGGGCCGAGTTCATCTCGGCGCCGCCGCCATAGGCGACCTCATTGACGGCGAGGCCTTCCAGCGTCTGGCGCAGGGAGGCGCCGTCCGCGCCCGTCACCGTCAGCATGCCGACGCTCACCTCGTAGGGGTGGGCCTTGGCGTACTCGTACAGCTCGGAGAAGTTGTGGTAGCCCTTCGCCTCCATGGCCTTTTTGGAGCCAGCGATGATGTTGATGGAGTGGACCAGCTTCACGACGGGGATGAACTCGTCCTTGAAGTTCATGGACGTGGCACCCTGCAGGTCCTGCATGATCAGGCTCTGCGTGCCCAGCATGAAGGTGTAGCCGTCCGCCGGCTGCTTGTAGGTGTACTCCACGCCGTTGACCCCGCTTCCGCCCTCGACGTTGACGACCTCCACCTGAACGCCCAGAATGTCCTTCAGCAGGGCGGCCATGGGCCGAAGCGTGCTGTCCGCGCCTCCGCCGACGCCCCAGGGGCAGACCAGGTCCACCTTGCGCTCGAACTTCCACTCCGCCGACGCCCCAGCCGCACCGACCGACACCAGCGCCAACGCCAACAGCGCACACAGGAACTTTCTCACAACAGATTCCCTCCCTCTCAAAAACAAACTCCAGAAAATTGAAACGTTTAAGGATGGCAGCACCCCGCCGCCCACGCGGCGCAGGTCGCTTATATTATAATATGAGATGTCCGTTTTGACGAAGCCGCCCTCGTCTTTGAATCCGGCCTTTGGATTCGGGGCGCGGCGGCGGGGGAACAGCAAAGGAGCAGGTCACATGAGCGAGCACTGCGATCACAACTGCGATCATTGCGCCGCGGGCTGCGCGGCGCCAGCGGCAAAGGCGGCGACGAAACGGGAGAACAGGGTGGCGCGCGTGGTGGGCGTCGTCAGCGGCAAGGGCGGCGTCGGCAAATCCCTGGTGACGGCCCTCCTGGCCTCAGGGGGCAGAAGACGGGGGATGCGGACGGGAATTTTGGACGCGGACATCACCGGCCCCTCCATCCCCAAGATGTTCGGCCTCCACGAGAAGGTCTTCTCCGATGGCAAGGCCATCCTCCCCGCCGTCACGCGGGACGGCACGGAGGTCATCTCCATGAACCTCTGCCTGCCGCGGGAGGAGGACCCCGTCGTGTGGCGAGGGCCCGTCATCGCCGGGACGGTCACCCAGTTCTGGGAGGACGTGGACTGGGGGGAGCTGGACTGCCTGTTCGTGGACATGCCGCCCGGAACGGGCGACGTCCCCCTGACGGTCTTTCAGTCCCTCCCCGTGAGCGGCATCGTCGTCGTGACCTCGCCTCAGGAGCTCGTGGGGCTCATCGTGAAGAAGGCGTTCCACATGGCCCGCCTCATGAAGATCCCCGTCCTGGGCATCGTGGAGAACATGGCGTACTTCGAGTGCCCCGACTGCGGGAAGCGACACCACATCTTCGGCCGCGGCCATGCGGAGGACGAGGCGAAGGCCCTTGGCGTCGGCGCCGTGGCCCACATCCCCATGGACCCGCGCTTTGCGGAGCTCTGCGACCGGGGACGGGTCGAGGACCTGGAGGGCCCCTGGCTCGACGGCATCCTGGACGCGATCCAGCGGTCGGGCAAGGGGGCGCACGCTTAAAAGCCGGAGGAGAAGCGCCCTGCGCGCAACGCGCAGGCCCGCTCCCTATCAGAAGACCTCGCGCACCAGGGAGCCGTCGTCGATGGCCGCCTCCAGGGACGGGGCGTCGAAGGTCCGGAGCAGGCGCCCCTCGGCCAGCACGACGGCGAAATCCGCCAGTCGGCGCGCCTGGGTGAGGCTGTGGGACACCAGGACGATGGACACGCGGTCCCTCATGGACAGGAGCATGTCCTCGATCCGCGCCGCCGCGGCCCGGTCCAGGGAGGAGGTCGGCTCGTCCAGCAGCAGGAGCTCCGGCCCCAGGGCCAGCGCCCGCGCCAGGCAGAGGCGCTGCTGCTGCCCGCCGGAGAGGGAGGCTGCGGGGGCGTCCAGCCGGTCCCGCACCTCGTCCCAGAGGCCCGTCCGCTCCAGGGCCTTTTGGAGGGTCTCCCGAACCTCCTGCCTCGACGGCCGCGCGGGGGACGCCAGCTCGAGCGGCAGGGTCAGGTTGCGCCGGATGCTCATCGGCAGGGGGTTGGGGGACTGAAAGACCATGCCCACCCGACGCCTCAGCTCGTGCGGGGAGGGCGCGCCGTCCCCCCGCGTGGGGCGCATCGCCCCGCCCAGCAGGACGCGGACCTCTCCCTCCTCCTCGTACCCCTCGAAACACTCGTTCAACCGATTGATGGAGCGCAGCAGCGTGGACTTCCCGGACCCGGACCGCCCCAGGATGACGCTGATCCTTCGCGCCGGGAAGCGAAGGTCCAGGCCCTTCAGCACTCGCCGCCCGAAGAAGGACACGGCGAGGCCGCGCAGCTCCGCGCAGGACGAGAGGTCGCTCACGATCCGATCCCTCCCCTCCCGGCCGCGCCCCGCCAGCGCCGCGTCAGCCGTCCCTGCAGCGCACTCGCGCCCAGGATCAGCACCGCGGAGAGCAGGAGCAGGACGGAGGCCGTGCCGAACCCCTGAGCCAACTCCTCCGGCCCCGAATACTGCGCCGCGGTGTAGTAGACCTTAAAGGGGAGTGCCTCAAACTTGGAGGTCAGCCCTGCGGGCAGCCCCGCGTTGGCCACGGCCCCCGTCAGCATGATGACGGCCGTGTCCTCCATGGCGCGCCCCATCGCCAGGATGACCCCGCCCAGGATCCCAGGAGCGGCCGCAGGCAGCAGCAGGCGAAGGACGGACTGTCCCCGCGTCATGCCCAGAGCGCTGGCCGTGAGCGCCAACCCCTGGGGCAGCGCCTCCAGGGCGGCCCGAACCGACGTCACCAGCACAGGCAGGATCAAAACGGCGAGGCAGAAGGCCGCCAGCAGCAGGCAGGTGGTCCCCTGCGGCAGGAACGTCCGGCGCAGCAGGATGATCAGTTGAAGGCCGAAGAGCCCCATCACGATGGAGGGGACCCCCGCCAGCACGTCCACGCACCCGCCGATCCAGTCCCTCTCCCTGCGCCCCGCGAAGCAGGCCAGGTAGACGCCGCAGGCCAGGCCCGGCGCCAACGCCATGTCCAGAAATGACATCGGAGCAGGGGACAG
>NZ_DBHLDX010000035.1:0-21269 GCF_057312375.1 Fretibacterium sp. | reverse complement strand
TAGACGCCCACGCTGCCCTCGATCAGCACCTGGTCCCCGTTGCGGGGCCACTCCGGGAGCAGGTCGGCGTCTCGCCGGAACATGGCGCAGGATATCCGCGTATCCGTCCCCAGCAGGGTGAAGTAGCAGTGCCCGCTGGTGTGGCGCTTGAACTCGGCGATCTCGCCTGAGATCACGAGGGCCTTCAGCAGGAGGTCCGAGTTGAAAAGCCCCTGGATATAGGTATTCAACTCGTCTACCGTCAGCTCAGACCTGCGGGTCTTCTCCCTCTGCATCCGCTCCGCCCTCCTTTCGTTCCTCCGGGATCAAGCGGCGCACCACTCGGGCCAGGACCCCATTGACGAACCGCGCGGAATCCTCCGTCCCAAAGGACCGGGCGAGGTTCACGGCCTCGGAGATCGCCGACTTGAAGGGGAGCGCGCACTCCAGGAAGCCCTCAAAGACCGCGAGGCGCAGCACCGCGCGGTCCACGGCCACCATGCGCTCCGGCCTCCAGTTCGTCACGACGCTCAAGAGGACCTCGTCCACCTCCGCGCGCCGGGTCCAAGCTCCTCGCGCCAGGGTGCGGCAGTACTCCTTCACCGCAAGAGGTTCCGCCTCAGCGCAGCTCTCCGCCCCCAGGAAGAGCTCCAGGGCCTCCTCCAGGTCCTGCCCCGGCGCACACTCCATGGAGTACAGGAATTGAACCGCCAACTCGCGGGCCCGCCGGCGGTCCGCGTAGCCACGCTCCTGATGACTGCGGGGATGACGTTGGCTCTTACGATCCGGCTCAGACACGTCCGTCTCCGTTTCGTACCTCCTCCTGGGGCAGGAGGAAGTTCTTTCGTCTTGTGAGGAGGAAGGTGAGCCCCCGTACGACGAACCAGGCGGCGGTCCCCCAGAAGGCGGTCCAAAAAAAGCCCACCCAGCCGGCAACGACGATCAGCGCGACGGAGGACGCGAGGGCCATCCAGGCCCAGGGGCTCCTGAGGAGCGAGAACCGCGTTTCCACCCAGTCGGACCCTGGAGCGCCCCGGCTGAACCAGACCACGGAGGTGAGCATCCCCAGGGGCTCCATGAGGGCAGAAAGGCTCCTCGCAAGTCCAAGCTCGCGGGAGGCGTCGCTGGAGGACATCAGGAGCGTCAACAGCGCGTCATCTCCCGCCGCGAGGGCCAGGCCGTACAGCCTGAACCTCGAGGGCAAAAAGCCCTGAACGAAGTCGAAAAGCCCGTCGTAGGACATTCGGATCATTCCATGGGGCGTTCGTTTCCACAAAAAGTACACGTCGTCACCTCCGCAAAACGGCTCGCCCGGAAGCAGTGGTCCTGGCGGGCAACCCTCGGCTCAGGAGGGCTCCTCCGCTCGCCTGGCGCCCTCGTCGGTCGTCGGCACCTCGCCCTCTCCCGAGGCCTCGACGGGCTCCGCATCCGACGCCGACTCCGAAGGAGCGGCCGAGCCTTCGGGCTCATCCAGCGGGAGAGGGTTCTTGAGGTATATCCCCTGAACGTTGACGTTCACGGCCTTCACCGTGTAGCCCGTGTACCGCTCCAGGTTGGCCTTGACCTTTTCCTGGACGTCCCAGGCCAGGTCCGGGATGCGCTGGCCGTACTTCACCAGGACGTAGGCGTCGACGGTGATCGTCGGCGACGGCCCGTCTTCAACGGAAACGCGGATGCCGTCACCGCCCTTGCGGCCGATGCCGAACTTCGCGGAGAGCCGCGTGTTGGCCGCCTGAATGTTGGGGATGCCCAGGATCGTCTTCTTCGTCAGCTCGACGATGACATCCTCGGAAATGTGAATCACGCCGTCATAGTGCGTTTCATCGCCAAAGGGGAGGCCGGCGTCCTTCTTCTCCTGCGTCGAGTCCAAAATCAAAGCCTCCTAAGCGTCAATGTCAGCACGCCCCCGGATCGCCCTGCCACACTCGGGGCAGAGGACCTCATCGTCCGCGCCCTCCCCGCCGCTGCGATAGAAGGAACAGCTGCAGAAGGGACAGGTGATGGAGGCAAAGTCCGGGAGCGCCCGGCCGTCGCCGTCCTCCTCGTCCTCGCCATCTTCCTCGTCCCAGTCCTCAAGCGTATCGGAGAGGATCGCGTCCTTCAGCTCAAGCACCGAACCGTGCAGTTTCTCGATCAGGGACCGCAGCAGCTCCAGCGTATCGGTCGGCTCCCCTTCATCGCGGGGCAGCGCAGTCGCCCTGCCCTCCGCCTCCACCTCGAGGGCCAGCGATGAGAGGGCGTCCGCGATGGCCAAAAAGGTCCTCCGGTGCGGTTCCTCAGCGGGCATTCCATCCAGAAGACCGCGCAAATAGGCGATCCGTTCCCTCGCGTTCACAAGTTTCCGCCTCCTTAAGCTCTCGCAGTCCCCGGTCGAAGGGGCCCCTCAGGCTCGTTACTTCTTCGCGCGCTCCAGATAAAGCCCCGTGCGCGTGTCCACCACGATCTCCTCGCCGGGCTCGATGAAGACGGGGACGGTGACCACCAGCCCCGTCTCCAGCGTGGCGGGCTTGCCGCCGCCGGTGACGGTGTCCCCCTTGAAGCTGGGCGGGGTGTCCGTCACCTTGAGGGTCACGCTCTTGGGAAGCTCAATGCCCATGACCTTCCCCTCGAAGAACTCGAGCTGGATCTCAAGGTCGTCCACCAGGTACTTCGCCGCTTCCCCCAGGACCTTCGGGGAAAGCGTCATCTGGTCGTAGGTCGCCAGGTCCATGAAGACGTAGTCCTCGCCGTCGCGGTAGCTGTACTGCGCCGGCTTCTCCTCGTAGATGATGCGCTCGAACTTCTCGCCAGGCTTGAACGAGTTCTCGACGATGGAGCCCGTCTCCACGTTGCGCAGCTTGGTCCGCACCACGGCGCCGCCGCGCCCCATCTTGTGATGGTCGTAGTCCACGATCTCCCAGATGCCGTCCTGCCATCTGAACTTCAGGCCTACGTAAAAATCCGTGGTGTCCACTACCTGAGCCATACCGATTCCTCCAGTTTTTACCCGTTTTATCCGCATGAACACGGCGAAAACGAAAGTCCGGCCCTAATTATAGCGTATCGGCCGTCAAAAAAACAGGAAGGGGCGACGCAGGGCCGCCCCTTCCGAAAACACAACGTCAGATTCTGATTTCTGCCGTGCACTCACCGCGCCGCCTTGCGCGGCAACAGGGGCTCCTGCTCGATGGCTGCGTCCGGCGTGTCCAGGATGTGGGGCACCACCAGCATGACCACCTGGGTCTTGCGATGCTCATCGTATCGGTAGGTAAAGAGCTCGCCCAAGAGTGGCAGCTGCCCCAGAACGGGGATGCGAACGCGAGTTTGGGTCTTGTTATCACTGAAGAGCCCACCAATGACGAAGGGCTCGCCATCGCGCACGCGGACGTTGGTCGTCACGTGGCGCTTGGAGGTCCTGGGCATCTGCTCCCCCGTACTGCCCGTGATCATCTGCAAGACCTGCCCCGTTTCAAGGTCCAACGTGAGGTTGATCACCCCATCACGCCCTACCTTGGGAGTCATCGTCATCTGCGGACCAACCGTCTGCGTCGACCACGTCGGGTTGCCAGCGTCGTCGCGCTCGGAGATGTAGGGGTAGTCCTCCGTCAATTCGACCCTCGCCTCCATGCCGTCGATGGCGATGACGGAGGGATTGGCCAGCGTCTTTCCCTTGCCTTTTTCCTCCAGGGCACGGAAGGCTGCGTCGAACTCGCGCCAGATGCCGTGCATCGGGGTCCGTAGGTCCGTCTGAAGGGGCAGGATCGCACTGTTTTCATCCCTCAAGTTGAGGTTGCGGCCCAGGCGATTGTCGTCCGCGTAGCCACCGCGCATTCCGCCCCGCCCCGAGTAGCTGAGCCACCAGTGGTTGTACACCGCGTTCAGCGCCATCTCCACATCGTCCGTCACGCTGTCGCTGAACTCGAAGATCTTGGCGTAGATCATGACCTGCTTCCCCGGCTTATCCATTTTCTGGAGGATGTTGTTCACCTCCATCAGCTTCTGCGGGGTCGAGGTGACGTACAACGCCCTCAGGCGGGGGTCGACGAGCACGCGATCCGCCGGCAGCTTCGTCAGGTTCACCAGCAGTCCCTGGAGCACCGCCGGGTCCCCGTAGGCGATGTTGAAGGTGCGGGTTTCCTCGTTGCCGGAGAGCCGGGACAGGCCGTCCTGGGTCCCCACGACGATCGTGTCCTTCCCCACCATGTGGTAGGAGATGTCGTAGGTCCGCATCAGGTAGTCGAACGCCTCGCTGAGGGGGACGTTCTTCAGGGTCATCGTCACGAGGGCGGGGGGAAGCGACGGGTCGATGATGACGTTCTTCTTCAGGTGCGCTCCCAGCATCCGAAACACGTCGCGCAGCTCGGTGTCCCTGAGGTCCAGGGTGATCTTCGTCTTATCGGCGAAGGGCCCAACGGGCTTCGGCGCCTCCAGTTTCGGCCGCGTCTCCAAGGGCTCACGACGGATGCGTTCCTCCTCCACGCCGGCGATCATGCGGTAGGAGAACTCGTTCGACGGTGCAGAACCCCGCTTGGAGCGGACGGAAAGCGGCGCCTTCGTCTCCATGACGATCTCGACGTCATCCGAGATCTGATTGATCTGCATATCCGAGATCATCGGGGTGACGAGCGCGTGGTTGCTCATCTCCGTTCTGTCCACGTGGGTATCCCGGATGAAGAAGCTCACGCGGGTGCTCTCACAGTTCACCTCGGGCTCGGGAAGGTCCTTCCCCGAGAGGCCCAACACCACCTCCGACGCCCCTAGCTGGTAGAGCTCGAAGTTCAGGAGCATCGGGCCGTCCCATTTTTTCTCTCGACTCTCCAAGGACGCCCTCTCCGAGTCGGAGCCGCGAAGGGCCTCGCGCCTCTCTCTCTCATGGTCTCTCCCCCAAACCAGGGATGGGATCCCAAGGGTCAGCGAAAGAACCAGTGCCCAAACAACCGCCTTAAAAGTAAGTCGTTTCATCTGTATCTCCCATCTCCTGAGCTCTTAAAATCCTGGGGTGATATTCCAGGTTTTTTTCTTCCAACGGACGACGACCTTGTCGTTCATGATGCGCACGATGCGCCCCTCCCGATTCAGGAAGGTGTCGCCCTGCTTCACAAGAAGCCCCGTTCCCACGCCCGCGATGTCGATGAGCGCCGTCCTCGTCTTGCCCATAAGCATGATGGCCCGCAGGGTGATCTCGGGCGGTGGCTCGACGACCTCCTCCACCTGAGGAGCCACGGCACCGCCTCCAGGAAGAGCAAGTTCGGGCGGGAGCGCAGCCATCCGCAGCGACGGGTCGTCAAAGACGTACTTTCCCATGTCCTTCATGGTCTGCGCCGTCATCGCGCTGCCCGAACGGCGGGCCGACGCGTCGCGCACCTCGGCGATCATATCTTCCAGCCGCTTCCTGTCCTCATTCACGCTGGTGGGGGTCACCGACGCCGTGAACGTCTTCTCCTGCCGCAATTGCTGCAACTCAAGATAGCTGTACACCGCCCAGGCGGTTCCTCCGATGAAGACGAGAAAGAGCAGGAGCCGCAACACACGGGCGGAGCCCTCGCTCATCACTCCGGTGAAGTTGCCCCAGGCATAAGCCATCGCTTCGCGCCAAGTTGACTGCATGGCCCTACCTCCTGCTGTTGTTGGCGGCGACGATAGCCTCCACGGTCACGTCGGCCTCGACGCGTCCCAGCGGTGCATTCTTGCTATCGCTGCTGTTCCGGTTTTCGTTCTGCCGCACGGTCAAGTTGACCACGCGCACCGTCATGGGAAGGCCGCGCCACGCAGCCAGCACCTGCACCATGTCGTAGTAGTCCCCCCGTAGCGTCATCGCGATGGTCCCTACGCCCTCTTTGTTGACGCCCTGCTGACGCGTGGACAGTATCTCCACGCCCTTGTCCTGCACCGCCTGCTGGACGTTGGCGTAGAAGTCCATGTCGTCCGAGGCCACATTGACATGATAGTTATCAAGCTCATTGAAGGCCTCCGTGAAGACCTTCTTCTGCTCCATGAGGGCCTCCGTCGCGCTCGTCAGGTCCACGCGGCGCTGCTCCAGCTCGTCGTACTGAGCCTGGAGCTCCCGCACGCGCTTGTCCAGGAACCAGACGCCTCCGATCAAAGAGGCGCACAGCAGGAAGAAGAGGAGCGTAAGAACTACGACCTTGTTGTCCTTCATTGTGGGTTGGGCTCCTTTCCTGCGGAGTCGTCGGAATTCATCGCTTTCATGTTGATCTGCCCGAAGGGCCATAGGTCCAGGTGGAGTTTAAAGTTCACTCGTCCCGTCTTTTCGTCTTTCTCGGAACTTGGCATCGTCACGCCGCTAAAGACCCCGCTCCCACTGAGCCCCGTCGTCAGGGCGGTGATCTGGTCCTCCACGAGCGCCGTGGCGTCTACGTCCGCCGTATAGGCAACTGTATCCGCCCCCTCGACCTTCCCAGGAACGAAATGAATGGATATCATTCCCATCCCCTGGTCCATGTTGGTTTCAATGGCGCTCAATGCCTCGATCGTGGGGGGTTCATTCCGCATGATCTCCAGGGTCTTTGCGTACTGCTGCTCCCTGTTCTTCAGGCGAGCGATCTCCGCCGTCAGCTCGTTCTGGTCGGCCTCAAGCTTGGCGACCGCCTCTTCCCCCATCTCGATATCCGAGGCCAAAGCCCGAGTTTCCAAGAAGGCCATCACGATGTAGCCGATGCCCGTCGCCAGGAAGGCCAGGAGCAGAAGGATGGCCAGGATACGCGTGGCGTTGAACGAATGGCGCTTTCTCCTCCTCGCCAGGTACTCCGGAGGACAGAGGTCAAATTGTACTCTCATATCGCATCCCTCAAAGCCAGGCCAATGGCCACGTCAAAACCGGGGACGCTGCCAAGGTCTGAACGAATCTGCCAGGCAGACCAAACGTCGGAAACGACGACGTTTAGCGACGCCCCACTCTCCAAAAGCGCCTTGAGCCTCGGATTCTCTCCCAGGCTGCCCCCCAGGATCAGGTGGCGGATCGCGAGGTCCCGATACTGATTGCGGGCAAAAAGGATCGTATTCTGGACGTCCTGCGCAATGGGCATCAGCGCCTCGTCCGCGCTGCGGCTCATGGGGTTGCGGAGGTCCGCCAGGGTGGATCGGTAGAGGATGCCGTTATCCCGATAGCCCAAGATGATGTTGGTCACCTCGGGCTCGATGCCCAGGACGAAGTAGGCGTCGTTTCGGGCGGTCCGCCCCACCGATGCCCTGAAGAAGGCCACGTTCATCGGCTCCACCGCCCCTACGGGAATATCCGCGCGCTCCGTCAGCCTCAGGAGGTCACTCACGTAGGTCCGGCGTGCCGTAGCCACCAGGACCGTCGTCTTCTGCTCCACGCCCACGGGCACGTCCACCTCCACGATGTCCGCCGCGGCCTCGTTCCACGCATAGGGGAAGTAGCCCTCGAACTCAAGGGACAGGGCGTCCCGAATGTCCGCCACCGGCATCTTGGGATAGTCGATCAGCCTCAGGATCACATCCCGTCCCGGAATCCCCAGCGCCACCGGACAGGAAAACTTTCCCACCTGCCCCTTGAAGTCGTCAAACGCCTTCTCCAGCAGGTTGAACTGCTGTATCGACTCCCGCGAGATGCATCCCGCAGGCAGAGGAAAGACCTCCTGCCGGCGAACCTTGAAGCCCTGCCCATCACGCTCCAACTCAATGTAGCGAAGGGAGTCCTCGTGAAGGGCCAGGCCCGCGTACACGCCTTTCTTGTTTCCAGAAAGCAACCTCCTGCCTCCTTCCGGCAAGTTCGCAAAGATTCACCCCATCACGAGGCAACGCAAAATCACTTTACCCCACTGTATTCATGGGGAAAAGCGCCCTGTCCAGTTCGCCTCCATCCGACAGAGTGACTACCGACTTATACTTAGTCCTCAGTATTTTACATTAAAGACAGCAACAATGGAACAAAATTTATCGCAGAATATCAAAGAAAATGATAAAAAAGTGACATGGCAACTCAAAGCCACACCTCCTGCCACAGCAGCGGGGCAGGGTCGAGCACGAAGGTCCGCCCTCCGCCCGGGAGTGTCACCTCCCGGGCAGCCACCGCAACCTCCAGCATCATGGCCGGCCCCGAGTCCGCCGGCTTGACGACCCGGATGAGAAAGGCGCCTCGGCACGGCGGAAAGAAACTCTCCACGCTACGCTCCTCTTGCCACCGCGCCAACGGGACGCCCTCGACACTGTAGTCCAGATCGTAGACGCTCACCACCGTACCATCCTCTCCCACCTCCCGAAACAGCCGGAGCCCCGAGAAGTCGATCGGGGGCGTTCCTCGTGGGCCGGGGAGCCTACCCGCCTTCAACTCCTTCTTCAGCCAATGGCGCCCCACCTCCGCCATCGAGGCAAGCTGCACCCTGCCCGCAAAGCGCCATCGGCTCGACGCGGACGAGGCGTGGGCCCACTCGAGGAGCAGAAAGGTTTCCGTCCCCACCAACGCGGCGGTGAAACAGAACAACATCACAGCCCAAAGCGCCGCTCCCGGTCTCCTTCTCATAGGTTCTCGATCCTCCAGGACGCACGGGCCACGCAGAGTTCGTGGCGTCCGAATTCTGCTTTCCAAGGGGCGTCCTCCGGCCACGCCACGGGACGCCCTCCTCCGCCGAAAGCTGAAGAGCCTCCTGACGCCAGCACCCAGAGGTCCAGACACCTCAACCCCGGCCTCCATTCTGCCCATAGGGCCAGAATCCCCGCCTCCCGCGGGTAGAAGTTCGGCGGATACCAGTCCGCCTCCATCCCCTGAAAGCAAAGCGTCTCGTTCCGCACGCAAAAGCGCTCGCACCGCAGGAGGTAGAGCTCGGCCACGGAGGGCGCTTCGAGGGGGAGAGGGGCGGAAGGGGCAGGCCGGAGCGTGGCCTGCCGTCCGGACAGGGAGGCCACGTGGACGGGAAGCCCCGTCAGGGGGAGAACTCCCCAGCTCCGCAGGTCCTGAAAGGGCCCGCTGCGAAAGGGCGCCCCAGAAGCGGCTGAGATGACGGTGAAGCGCGCCCTCTGCCCCGGCTTGAGGTCTGCGCTCCCATCCTCCGCCCTCAGGATCATCCCCGACGGCAGGGCATAGAGGAGGCAGAACGCCGTTCCGGCGAAGACTCCGTCCTTCTCCGCCGCCGGGACGAGGCCAATCGGCCCTTCCCGGTAGACGCGGACCCCACGGAAGGAGTCGGGCCAGCCCGCTATCTGCGGAGCGTCCGAGACGCCGCGCCCCAGAGCCCTCTGAAGCGCCCCGCTGCCGCTGCAGGCCGAGAGTCCCAGGCCGACGTGCAGGGCCCTCGGCTCGATGAAGGCGACGACCCTCAGGGCGCGGTCGCGGGCCAGGAGCTGCCGTGAGGTACGGCTGGAGGACAGGACGACCCAGCGGTACCCCGCCGTCAGAATCGCCCCCAGACACGCCGCGATCATGAACCCCACCAGGAGCTCCGCCAGGGTGAAGGCTCGCGAGGTCGAAAGGCGGCAGCAACGTCGGATGCCCACTAGAACGTCCTCGTCTGGACGAGGGGCGCACTCGCTCCCCGCGCCCGGACCGTCAGGGTGACGCGAAGGGCGCCGCGGCTACCGGCGCTGCAGTCCCAACTGAAGGAGAGCGCGCCGTCGGGCGTCGTTCGAGGCATGGCCGCTAGAGCCCTCTTCGACGCAGGGCGGTCCACGCGGCTGAACCACCACTGCGCGCCGTACTGGCAGGCGTCCAGGCGCTGCAACTCCGCCTGGGCGCGGAGGCTGCCAGCCAGCGTCCCGAAGACGGAGGGCAGGATCAGGGCCAGGATGAAGGAGGCCATCAGGACCTCCACCAGGGTCTCCCCGCGGCGCACGCGCCCCGCGGCCCGTAAAAGCTTCCTTTTAAAGGCGCTCGTCGTCCTCAAGGTCAAACCCCCTCCACGGAGAGCTTCCGGAGGCGGCAGGGCGGGAAGGCGGAGAGGATCCTCCAGTCCTTCCGCTCCACGGCCCGGACGTCCAGCAGGACCACGCGCCCGTGGTCCGAGGAGCTGCGGATCAGCCTTCCCGCCGCCTGCCGAAGGAGGATTCGGGCCGTGGGGAGCGTAACGCGGACGAACCCCTTGCCGCCCTCCAGTTCGTTGCGCGCCCGAACCATGGGGTCGTTGGGATGGGGGAACGGGATGCGGTCGATGATCACCTGAGTCAGCCCCTCCCCCGGAACGTCCACCCCCTCGCGAAAGGAGATGCTTCCGATGAGGGTGGAGGTCTCGTCCTCCGTGAATTTTTTGAGGAGCTGTCGCTGGGGCATATCGCCTTGAACCAGCACCGAGTAGCCGCGATCCCCCGTCCTCATCCGGTCCGCGAAGGCGTTCAGCAGCCTCAGGGACGAGAGCAGCACCAGCGTGCGCCCGCCGTTTTTGTCGCACAGCCGCTCCATGATCCGACACATGCGCTCGTCGTACCCCGGCTCCCCGACGTGCAGTCCAACGTCCAGGACGAGGACCTCCATCTGGCGCGAGAAGTCGAAGGGGGAGTCCACCACGAGGCTGCGATCCGGGACGATGCCCGTCTCCCGGCTCCAGAAGTCGAAGCTCCCCCTTTGGGTCAGCGTGGCCGACGTCAGGACGAGCTTCTCCGGCGCCTCCTTCTGCAGGACCTCCTGGACGATCTCCGAAGCCGCCACGGGCTTGCTGGTCAACGCGCCGGACTCCGCCCAGTAGGCCCAGCTGGGGAAACGGGCCGCCGACAGGCACCAGATCAGGTTGCGCTTGAACTCGCGCACGTCGTCGATCCAGCGCATCAGCTCCGCGCCGCGCGCCGCCTCCCCCTTGTCGGAGAAGCTCCCGGCCATGAAGCGCTCCTCGAAGGCCTGCAGGGGGCGCAACAGGAGGTCCGCCTCCTCGGCCACCGCCTGCCCCTGATGGAGCAGCTCCTCGTTCGGAGCCGAGAGCTCTCCCCCGCGGGGCAGGAGGAGGGGCAGGGTCGTGAAGAGCTTCCGCAGCTCCTCACGGGCGCGGGAGGCGTGGGTCTGCAGCTCCTCGACCGGCACGAACTGAGCGCGGAGCAGGGGCGCGAACCCCTGAAGGACGCGCGGGCCGAAGAGGCCGGGGCCGCTCTCCGCCCCAACGCGGACGGCCGACGAGGACCTCACGGCGTCGGGGATGCGGTGGGCTTCGTCGCAGAGCAGCCAGTCGTACCGCAGGGGGAAGGCCCCGCCCCCCTCAAGGATGTGAGAGAAGAACAGGTTGTAGTTGGCTACGGCGACGTCCCAGTCCTGGGCCCTGCGGTAGGCCCGCACCACGAAGCAGCGGTCCCGATAGGGACAGGCCGGGCCCACGCACTGCCGAGCCCCCGCCGACAGGTCCGCCGTCAGGGGGTTTGAGGGGGAGAGCCCCAGCTCGGCCAGATCCCCCGTCTCCGTCTCTTGAAGCCACCGCTTGATCTCCTTTGGTTCATCAGGTCCCGCGTCGAAGAGCGAGGGGCCCGAAAGGCTGCCGGCCCTGCGGAGGCAGGCGTAGTTGGCCCGTCCCTTCAGGAGCCCGAAGCGGAGGTCGGAGTCCAGGAGCTCCGCCAGGCGCGGCAGGTCCTTCCCGATCACCTGCTCCTGAAGCGCGATGCTGGCCGTCAGGAAGAGGATTCTGGCCCCCTGCCGCCGGGCCTCCATGAGGGCGGGGACCAGCACGGCAAAGGTCTTCCCCACCCCCGTAGGGGCCTCCAGGGCGAGGACGGCGGCGTCGGCATCCCTCAGGAACCCCTGAACGGCCAGGGCGGCCTCCAGCTGCTGAGGACGAAACTCGTAGCTGGGAAGGCGCGACATCTTTCCCGACGGGGAATAAAAGTCCTTCAGAGAAAGTTCCGTGGTATAATTCACCTCAATGCCGACGACTTTTTGGAGGACTCGCGGCGCCCCGTTCAGGGGTGCGTTCAAAGCGCTCTCTCCGACGGCGGCGGATTATTTTAAATGAAAGCGCCGTCAAGGCTTGCACACCTATTATACAGAATGTTACAATGCATTGCGTTGTATTTTAAGGGGCAGGGCTTTCGGGCACAAGCTCGAACGGGCGTCTGAACCGGAGGGGGGTGAAGGTCCATGCCAAACAAGCAATCGGCAAAGAGGCGCGTCCGCATCGAGGAGCGCAATCGTCTCTACAACCGCTACTGGACGACGCGGTGCAAGACCGCCGTCAAGAAGCTCCTGGAATCCGTGGAGGCCGGGGACGGCGAGGCCGCAGCCAGGAATTTCAACCTGGCCCAGAGCGTGCTCGACAAGGCCGTGGTGAAGGGCGTGATGCACCGCAACACGGCGTCCCGCCGCAAGGAGCTGATGGCTCGCGCCATCAAAGGTCTGAGCAGGTCGGAGGCGTAGGCCCGTCGGCCGTTCGTTTGAATCAAGAAGAGGGGGGCCCTCAGCGGCAACCCTTTTTTTGTATCGAGTGGCGCGTGCGCCGTTTTGTTTTACTTTCAGGAACGAAAATAATATAATGGAAAGGTGTGCTTTCAGCCGTTTCTCGAGCGCGCTGCGGCGCAGAGGCGGACTTGGGGCACAGGAAGCCCGACCCTTGCAAAAATGGTGAACTCATTTCTCCCTTGAGGGCTTCGGACGCACCACCCCGTTATTTTCGTTTCCCTTTTGCGTTGCGAGAGGAGGTGAAGAACGATGGCAGACAATCCAACCATAGCGGAGATCAAGGCGGCAGAGGAGAGGGCGGCCGCAGGCGTCCAGGACGCCAAGTCGGCAGCCGCCCGCAGGCTGAACCAGGCCCGAACGGACGCGGAGAGCACGTTGAAGGAAACCCGCCAGTCGGCGGCGCGTCAGTTCCGCGAGAAGCTGCACAGGGCGGAAGAGGCGGCGGAGATCAAGGCAAAGGATATCCTGTCCAAGCGCGAGGCCGACGCCAAGGACTTCTACGCGAAGCACAAGGACAAGGTCGCCGGTGCGGCCTCCTGGATAACGGAAGAGGTGATGGGTAGATATGGGCGTGGCTAAACTCAAAAAAGCGGAGCTGTATTATCACAAATCCGTTCATGAGGAGATCGCTGAGGCCCTGCAGGAAACCGGCGTCTGCCAGATCATCGGCTCGTCCGAGGAGGCCCTGCGTCCGGCCGACGTCGAGGCCAGGCTGACCGAGAGCGAGGGACGCCTGTCGGACGTGCGCTACCTCATGCGCACGCTGACCCCCTACTACGACGACCCCGTATCCTCCCTGGACAGGACGCTGGGCGAGCGCTCGCTCATCTCCATGTCGGACCTTTCAAAGCTCGCCGGTGAGACGGACCTCGGCGCCGTCGCGTCGCGCGTCCGCGACCTGGAACACGAGATCGCGGAGGCGCGGCTCGAGCTCTCTCAGCTGAGGGCGAACAAGGCGCTTCTGGCGGGACTGGAGTTCCTCCCCTACCCGCTCTCCTCCATCACGGAAGGAACGCAGCGCCTGGCCGGCCTCCTAGGCACGGTTAAGACGGAACAACTCAAGGCCCTGCAGGGAGCCCTCGAGGCCTTTTCCAAGGACACGGAGCTCATCCTGGAGCCCCACGACGCAAAGGCGGCCGAGGTGCGGGTCCTCCTCTACTACTCGCGCGACAAGGGCGCGGCAGTTTTGGACGCCTGCACGAAGAACGGCCTGTCCGCCATCGAGGTCCCCGCTTCCTTCAGGGGGACGGTCCAGGAGGAGGCCGTGAAGGCGGACGCCGCCCTCCTCGACCTCGAAAAACGGGAGGCCGCCCTGCTGAGCGACCTCAAGCGGGAGGCCGAGAGGTGGATGCCCGCGGTGCAGAAGCTCTCGGACTACTGGAACAGCCTCGCGCAGCGGTATCAAGCCCTGGGCAGGAGCGACGAAACGGAGCGCACCATGCACACGCGCTTCTGGGTGCCTGCGAAGGACGCGGCACGGGTCCAGAAGAAGGTCGAGGCCATCAGCCCCAACGTGGCCCTGACCCTGAGCGACCCGGCGGAGGACGAGGAGCCGCCGACGCTCCTGGAGAACGGCAGCCTCATCCGTCCGTTCAACATTCTGACGGAGCTCTACTCGCCCCCGAAGTACCGGGGCATCGACCCCACACCCCTTCTGGCGCCCTTCTTCTTCCTCTTCTTCGGCATGTGCCTGGGGGACGCAGGGTACGCCATCGTCATGCTGGGAACCATCTGGTGGGCGTTTAAGAAGTACCGACGCATCCCCATGGGCGTGAAGGACTTCATCACGCTCTTCGCCTTCAGCGCCGTTTCGACCTTCGCCTACGGCGTCGTCAGCGGGAGCTTCTTCGGCAACTTCATCGACTCCTTCCTCCCCTTCCTGGTCCCCCTGAAGAACGCGCTGATGCTGGTCGATCCGATGACCAACCCGATGCAGGTGCTGGGCATCTCCCTCCTGCTGGGCGTCGTCCACCTGATGTTCGGCCTCCTGATCGCAGCCTACGACAACTTCCGACAGGGGAACCTCGTCGACGCCATCGGAGCGGACATCTCCTGGTTCCTCCTGATCGTGGGGCTCTCTTTCCTCGGCACGGGGATGGGCGGCATCCTGCCGCCACACTTTGCCCTGCTGGGCAAGATCATGGCGATCACGGGGGCGGTCATCGTCTTCTGGTACGCGGGCCGCGAGAAGACGAACATCTTCGGCAAGGTCATCTCAGGATTTTTGGCCCTCTACGGCTCCACGTCCTACCTGGGCGACATCCTGAGCTACAGCCGCCTTCTGGCGCTGGGGTTCGGCTCGGCGGTCATCGGCATGATCATCAACCTGCTGGGCGGCATGGCGGCGGAGATCCCCTACATCGGGTGGCTCATCGCCGTCGTCGTCATCGTCGGCGGACACATCTTCAGCATCCTCATCAACATCCTGGGGGCCTTCGTACACCCCCTGCGTCTGCAGTACGTCGAGTTCTTCGGCAAGTTCTACACGGGCGGAGGCGAGCCCTTCACCCCCCTCGTCAACACGGAGGAGTACGTGGAGATCGCCGATTAACGCGCCGGATCGCGGGAATTTTCCCGCAGAACACGCTTTATAAAAACGACGGCAGGGCCTCGAACGCCGTGCCGAAAATTCGAAGGGAGTGCTTGGTATTATGGATCTTTTGGGACTGTCTCTGGCTCTGTTTGGCGCCGCGCTGGCCGCGGCACTGTCCGGCATCGGCTCGGCCATCGGCATCGGCATCGCCGGTGAGAGCGCTGCGGGCGTCATGACGGAGGACCCCAACAAATTCGGAAGCTGCCTCATCCTTCAGGCCCTTCCCGGAACGCAGGGCATCTACGGCCTTTTGATCACCTTCTTCGTCCTCAACAAGCTCGGGCTCCTGGGCGGCGCAGGCGCCGTGGCGCTGAACTGGAACCAGGGGCTTCAGATCTTCGCCTCCTGCATGCCCATCGCCATCGTCGGCTGGATCTCCGCCATCTATCAGGGGAAGACCTCCGCGGCCTCCATTCAGATGATCTCGAAGAAGCCTGAGGCCATGGGCAAGGCGATCATCCTCCCGGCGATGGTGGAGACCTACGCGGTTCTGGCCCTCCTCACGAGCATTCTGATGCTTATGGGAGTTCAGGTTCAGTAGGGCAGGTGACTCCACATGTCACTTGCCGATATCAAAGCGAAGATCAGCGCGGAGTCGCAGGCCGAGATTCAGGCCATCGAGTCCGAAGCCGACGCGAAGGTCCGTCAGATCAATCAGGAGCTGAACGCAGAGGTCAAGAGCGTTAAGGACACCTACGCCTCCCGCTTCGCAAAAGAGGAGCCGGAGGTCCTGAGGCGCCGCGAGATCGTGGCCGGGATCGACGCCAACAAGGTTGACCTGGGCGTCCGCCGCCGCCTCGTGGACGACGCCTTTGCGGCCTCCCTGCGCAAGCTCGCCGACCTCCCCGCGGACGCCTGCCTCAAGTTCGCCTCCAGGCTGCTCAAGGAGGCGGTGTCCTCCGGGCACGAGGCCGTCGTCGTAGGGAAGGACGAGAAGCACCTGAACCAGGGGTGGCTCGACGGCTACAACGCCGAAAACGGGACGTCCCTGACGCTGTCGCAGGAACGCCTGCCCATATCGGGCGGCTTCGTGCTGAGGGATGAGAAGATCGACACCAACTGCTCGTGGGAGATGCTGCTTGAGGACGTTCGCCCGGAGATCGAATCCGAAGTTGTCAAGAAGCTGTTCTCCTAAGGGGAGGGGTCGGCTATGAGTTACGTGTACACCGTGGCCAGGCTCAGGGGGATGGAAACGCACCTCCTTGACGCGGCCTTCTTCTCAAGGCTCATCGACAGCTCCACCCTTGAGGACGCCCTGAAGGCCCTGAGCGAAACATCCTATGCTCAGTGGCTGACGCAGGCGGGGGGCGAGGACTTCGATAAGGCCATCGACGAGGAGCTCCTGGCGACGTGCCGAGAGCTGGGGCAGTTCGTGCCGGACGAGGGGCTTCTGACCCTGTTCCGGATGCCCTACGACTACCACAACGTGAAGGTCGCCCTCAAGAGCCTTTTCAGGGTCCGCGGCGGCGATGCCGAGGGGCGCAGGCACGACCTGCTCTCCCCCCTTGGCGCCTTCCCTTCCGAAGAGCTGGTCGAGGCCATCAAAACGGAGGAGTTGGGACACCTCCCCTACGGGCTGGCCGACGTCGTGCCCCACTGCTGGACGCTGTGGGACCAGACGAAGAACCCCCAGGCGGTGGAGCTCCTGCTGGATCACCACCTGTTCGCGGCGATGCTCCGCATCGCCGGAGAGCTTGAGATGCCGGACGTCGTTCGGTGGGTGCGGCATCGGATCGACGCCGAGAACCTCAAGAGCGCCATCCGGCTTGCCCGTATGCGCTACGACGTCGCGAAGGGGCTTCCCTTCTTTCACGACGGGGGCTTTATCCGGGCGGCGGACGTTGCGCGCCTCCTGGGAGAGCCGCAGGAAACGTGGGGAAAGATCCTCTCCTACACGGATATCGGGGCCGTTCTGGACGTGCTTCAGGAGGGCTCCGACGTACAGGCCGCGCTGTCGGACGTCTCTAAGGCCCTAGACGAGTACCTCATCCGGGTCCTTGAGAGGGTGCGGTACTCCACGAACGCACCGGCCAACGTCCTCCTCTACCTCCTGACGAAGGAGGCCGAGGCCCGCAACCTGCGCATCGCGCTGGTGTGCGTGGCGGGCGGACTGAGCCGCGAGTTCTCAAGGAGGTTGCTGAGCCATGCCCGATAACCGTTCCCTGCCGATGGCGGCCATCGGTAGCTACGAGATGGTCCTGCCGTTCCAGGCCGTGGGCGTCAAGACCGTGGTGCTGGAGGGGGAGAAGCGCGACTCCTTCGAGGAGCTTCTGGAGAAGCTGGCCCGCGAGAGCTACGCGGTCGTCTTCATCCAGGAGGACCTCTTCGTCGACTTCGGCGGGAAGGTCCAGGAGGTCAACGACCGCTACCCCACGAGCGTCCTGCCCATCCCCGGCCCCTCCGGGACGAGCGGGGCGGGGCTTGAATCCATCCGCAGCAGCGTCGAGAAGGCCGTCGGAATGGACATCTTTGCCGAGAGGTAGTTTCACATGAAAAAGTACAGGCGGAGGCGATAAGAGTGCCTAACGAAAATGCAGTTAAGGGAACGATAGAGCGTATCTCCGGCCCCCTGGTAGTCGCCAGGGGAATGCTGGGCGCCAGCATGTCCGACGTGGTCCACGTCGGCACGGCGGGCCTGGTCGGAGAGATCATGGACATGGATGGGGACAAGGCGTCCATCCAGGTCTATGAGGAGACGTCCGGCCTGAAGCCGGGAGAGCCCGTCGTCTGTCTTGGCGAGCCCCTGAGCGTCGAGTTGGGGCCTGGGATCATCGAGCAGTTCTACGATGGGATCCAGCGCCCGCTGGAGCTGATCGAGAAGGCGGCAAAGAGCCCCTACATCTCCCGCGGGATCAGCGTGCCCGCCATCGACCACGCGAAGAAGTGGAAGTTCGAGCCCCGCGTGAAGGTGGGCGACACGGTCGAGACGGGCGACGTCCTTGGCGTCGTGCAGGAGACCGTCGTGGTGGAGCATCGCATCCTGGTGCCCGTGGGCATGAAGGGGACCGTAAAGAGCGTGAACGGCGGGGACCACACTGTGCTCGACGTGGTGGCCGTGCTCGATGACGACGGCGTGAAGCACGAGGTCACCATGCTCCAGCGCTGGCCCGTGCGCAAGCCGCGGCCCGTGTCGAGGCGCCTCGCCCCCAACGTCCCCATGACGACGGGACAGCGCGTCGTGGACACGTTCTTCCCGGTGGCCCTCGGCGGGACTGCCTGCGTCCCCGGCCCCTTCGGCTCAGGGAAGACGGTGATCCAGCACCAGTTCGCCAAGTGGGCTCAGGCGCAGATCGTGGTCTACGTCGGCTGCGGCGAGCGCGGCAACGAGATGACGGACGTGCTCCTCGAGTTCCCGGAGCTGGACGACCCTCAGACGGGGCAGCCCCTGATGAAGCGCACGACGCTCATCGCCAACACCTCCAATATGCCCGTGGCCGCCCGTGAGGCCTCCGTCTACACGGCCATCACCATCGCGGAGTACTACCGCGACATGGGCTACTCCGTCGCCCTCATGGCGGACTCCACCAGCCGCTGGGCGGAGGCCCTGCGCGAGATGTCGGGGCGCCTCGAGGAGATGCCCGGCGAGGAAGGATATCCCGCCTACCTGGGCACCCGCCTCGCCTCCTTCTACGAGCGCGCGGGGCGCTGCGTCGTCCTGGGCAAGGAGGGCCGCGAGGGCTCCATCACCGTCATCGGGGCCGTTTCGCCTCCCGGCGGTGACCTCTCCGAGCCCGTCACCCAGAACACGCTGCGCGTCACGAAGGTGTTCTGGGGACTTGACGCCAACCTGGCCTACCAGCGCCACTTCCCCGCCATCAACTGGCTGAACAGCTACTCGCTCTACACGGACCGGCTGGACGTGTACTGGAACGAGAAGTTCGACGACGAGTGGAGCGGCCTTCGGGTGGAGGCCATGAGCCTTCTGGAGAAGGAGGCCCAGTTGAACGAGATCGTGCGCCTGGTGGGCATCGACGCGCTTTCCCGCGACGAGCGCATGGTCATGGAAACGGCGAAGTCCCTTCGCGAGGACTTCCTGCACCAGAACGCCTTCCACGAGATCGACACCTACGCCTCGATGGAGAAGCAGTTCAAGATGCTGAGGATGATCGTCCGCTTCCATCACCTGGGGCTCGACGCCCTGCACAGGGGCGCCCCCATGAACGAGCTGTTCAACCTCCCGGTGCGCGAGCAGATCGCCCGTATGCGCTACCTCGAGGAGTCGCAGATCTCGCAGATCGACAAGCTGGAGGACACGATGAAACAACAGATCAACGGAATCGTCCCTGTGGGAGGTGAAGGAAATGTTGCCTAAGGAGTACAGGACCATATCCAACATCTCCGGCCCCCTGATGATGGTGGAGAGCACCCAGGACGTCCGTTACGACGAGCTGGCGGAGATCGAGCTGGCAAGCGGCGAGAGGCGGCGCGGCCGCGTCCTTGAGATCGAGTCCGACCGTGCGCTGGTGCAGGTTTTCGAGGGCACCTCCGGCATCGACACGAACGAAACGAAGGTTCGCTTCCTGGGCAAGGTGCAGACCCTGCCCGTGTCCCGCGGCATGTTGGGCCGCGTCTTCAACGGCCGCGGCGAGCCCATCGACGGCGGCGCCCCCCTGATCGCAGAGCAGACCCTGGACATCAACGGGATGCCCATGAACCCCTACTCCCGCGACTTCCCCTCGGAGTTCATCCAGACGGGCATCTCGACGATCGACGGGCTGAACCCCATGGTCCGCGGTCAGAAGCTGCCCATTTTCTCGGCGTCGGGGCTCCCCCACAACCGCATGGCGGCACAGATCGCGCGCCAAGCCACCGTCATCAGCGGACATGAGGACTTCGCCGTCGTGTTCGCGGCCATGGGCATCACCTTCGAGGAGGCCTCCTTCTTCATGGAGGACTTCCGCAAGACGGGCGCGCTGGAGCGGACGGTGCTCTACATCAACCTGGCGGACGACCCCGCGATCGAGCGCATCAGCACGCCGCGCATCGCCCTGACCGCCGCGGAGTACCTGGCGTTCGAATGCGGCATGCACGTCGTGGTCATCCTGACGGACCTCACGAACTACTGCGAGGCCCTGCGCGAGATCTCCGCGGCGCGCAAGGAGGTCCCCGGCCGCCGCGGCTACCCCGGCTACCTCTACACGGACCTCGCGACGATGTACGAGCGCGCCGGCCGCCTGAAGGGCAAGGTGGGTTCCATCACCCAGATCCCGATCCTCACCATGCCGGAGGACGACAAGACGCACCCCATCCCCGACCTCACGGGCTACATCACGGAGGGCCAGATCATCCTGAGCCGCAGCCTGCACCGTCAGGGCATCTACCCGCCGGTGGACGTCATGCCCTCCCTGTCCCGACTGAAGGATAAGGGCATCGGCAAGGACAAGACCCGGGAGGACCACGCAGACCTGATGAACCAGTTGTTCGCCGCCTACTCCCGCGGCAAGGACGCGAAGGAGCTGGCGGTCATCCTGGGCGAGGGCGCGCTCTCCGACGAGGACAAGGCCTTCGCCAAGTTCTCCGACGTCTTTGAGGACACGTACATCCGCCAGGGCGAGTACGAGAACCGCACGATCCAGGAAACCCTCGACCTGGGCTGGAACCTGCTCACCATGGTCCCGACCAAGGAGTTGAAGCGCGTCCGCGACGCCTACATCGACAAGTACTTGAAGCCTCTGCTCGAGAAGAAGGCGGCACAGGGAGCGAAGGCCTGAGGGGGGCGGTGAGCGATGGCACGCATCAACGTGAACCCCAACCGCATGGAGCTCTCCAAGCTCAAGAAGCGGCTGACGACAGCCGTCAGGGGCCACAAGCTCCTGAAGGACAAGCAGGACGCCCTGATCAAGGCGTTCCTGGAGAAGGCGCGCGCGGGCAAGGAGCTGCGGGAAAAGGTCGAGAAGGAGCTGGCGGAGTGCTACGGCACCTTCGTGCTCTCCCGTGCGCAGACGACCCCCGAAGTGCTGGAGCAGGCGCTCATGTTCCCCGGCGCGAGCTGTTCGCTGTCCGTGAAGTGGCGCAACGTCATGAGCGTCATGGTCCCGGAGTACGACGTCGAGCAGGAGGGCAACCCCGTGAACTACGGCTTCGTCTCCGTCCCCGTGCTGCTGGACACCGCGCTTGAACAGTTCAGCAAATTGATCCTCCGGCTCCTGGAGATGGCGGCGGAGGAAAAGGCCATCCGCATGATGGCCGGCGAGATCGAACGCACCCGGCGGCGGGTCAACGCCCTGGAGTACGTCATGATCCCCAACTACAAGGAAACGATTCGCTACATCAGCATGAAGCTGGACGAGCAGGAGCGCTCCACGCTCAGCCGCCTCATGAAGATCAAGGAGATCGTTTCGGCCTAGAGCCGACGGCCCACGCCACAAGAGGTCC
>NZ_DBHLDX010000034.1:0-22013 GCF_057312375.1 Fretibacterium sp. | reverse complement strand
CGCCGAAGATTTTTGTCGAACCGCGCAAGGATGGCCAGACATACAAAGGCGAGATCATCCACGTGAACGAGGAGCGCGGCTACTGCGTCCAGAGGCTCGGCAGTAACCTGTACGTCCACAGACTGGACAAGCTGGATGTTGCTCCGGAGCGTGGTCAAAACCTGAAGATCGTTTATGCTAGGGACGGCAGCACGGCACGTGTCGAGCTCCTGGCACAAAAGAACAAAAAAGCGCTGCACAGATAGCCTGTGTGGCAAGGTGGAAAAGGGCGGGTTTCATAAAGAAGCTGCAAACGGGAAACGTGGTTGTTGTTCTTGTACTGGGCATTCTTGCTGCCGAAGGGTATTCCCTGGCAGGCAGCGGCTCGTTCTTCAACGCGCCGGCTTATAATGCTTCGAATTGCAGCATCGATTCTTCTTGCTGGGGCGGCGCTTGCCGCCCTGTTCTGTTCCGGCCGACTGGTTCTGAACACGACGCACTCCGTTCCTGTCGGCCTGTGGTGGCGTGTGGACGAAATATTGCAACGCGGCGATACCGTCCCGCTCTCATACTTCATAGTTCATCCAGACGTGGTTAGCCCTCAGAACCTTTTTCGTCATAATGCGGTAGTATAGAAGATAGGAGAGGCATTCAGAGCATCGAGCGGGGCTGTATGGGGTGTCCTTTTAAAATATAAAATATAGCATCTTAAAACGTCCCTTCGTTGTCCTATACTGAGACTCAGGAATCAAATCCTGTATGGAGGTGTCTTCACAATGAAGCGGATCATGGTATCGGGGTGCCTTGGGCAGATCGGGACGGAGCTCGTGACGCGGCTGCGCCGGGACTACGGCGCGGCGAACGTCCTCGCCACCGACGTCCGGGAGGATGCGGCGCACGCCCTTCCGGAGGGCCCCTTCGAGATCCTGGACGTTCGGGAGGCGGAACGGTACGCGGAGTGCGTGTCGAAGTTCAAGCCGGACACGATCTACCACCTGGCCGGAATCCTGTCGGCCAACGCGGAGAAGAAGCCTCAGCTTGCCTGGCAGATCAACATCCAGGGGCTGTGCAACGCCCTTGAGATGGGCCGCGAGAAGGGCTGTGCGATCTTCTTCCCCAGCTCCATCGCCGCTTTCGGCCCCGAGACGCCCCACGACAGGACCCCGCAGGACACGATTCAGCGGCCCAACACCATCTACGGCATCACCAAGGTGGCCGGAGAGCTCCTGGCCGAGTACTACCACAAGAAATGGGGCGTCGATACGCGGGGGGTGCGGTTCCCTGGCCTCATCTCCTACAAGACGCTGCCGGGCGGGGGCACGACGGACTACGCTGTGGACATCTACTATCAGGCCGTGCGGACGGCGCGCTACACCAGCTACATCGCAGCGGGGACCTACATGGACATGATGTACATCCCGGACGCCATCGACGGCATGGTGCAGGTCATGGAGGCGGACCCGGCACGGCTGATCCACCGCTGCTGCTTTAACATCACGGCGATGAGCTTCGAGCCGGAACAGGTGGCGGCGGCGATCCGCGTCCGCATCCCGTCCTTCGTCATGGAGTACGACGTCGACCCCGTGCGCCAGGGCATCGCCGACAGTTGGCCCAACTCTATCGACGATTCGGCGGCGCGGTCGGAGTGGGACTGGAATCCGAAGTACGACCTGAACGCCATGACCGACGACATGCTGAAGAACCTGCGCCTCAAGTTGGGTGACGAGGCGAAGTTCTAAATCTTGCCTGCGTCGGTCGATATCATCCCCGTTCTAAATTTCTAAATTCAAAGGAGAGCGATGAAGATCATGAAGAAGCTGGAGGCGGCCCTCGCTGCCGAGCTTGAGAAGCTGAAGCAGGAAGGGCGCATGAAGGGCAAGGAGGAGATCATCGTCGAGGTGAAGCGGGCCGCCGGGTCGAAGGGGCCTCGCTACCTGCTCAAGGGCCGAGGCAGCAAGGAGTTCATCCGTATGAACTCCAACTCCTACCTGGGCCTCGCCCTGCGCGAGGACATGATCGCGGCGGATGAGGAGGGCACGCGCCGGTTTGGCGTCGGACCCGGTGCGGTGCGATTCATCAGCGGGACGTTCAAGGCGCACCGCGACCTTGAGCACCGTTTGGCGGCCTTCCACGGCCGGGAGGACGCGATGATCTTCAGCGCGGCCTACGTGACCGTGGGCGGGGTCATCACCTCCCTCATCAGCAAGGAGACCTTCGTTGTCAGCGACGAGCTGAACCACAACAGCATCATCAACGCCATCAAGCTGGGCAGGCCCCCCTTCCGCGCGGTGTATAAGCACAACGACCTGGGCGACCTGAAGCGCTGCCTCGATGAGGCGAAGGCTGGCACGGCGAAGCGCGTCCTCGTGGTGACGGACGGCATCTTCAGCATGAGGGGCGATCACGCCCCGCTCAAGGAGATCTTGGAGCTGGTCCACAGCTATGACGATCACTTCGCCGAGGGAGCCTTCCTCGTGGTGGACGACTCCCACGGCGTCGGGGCCTGCGGCCGCACCGGGCACGGCACAGAGGAGATGACCGGAGCCAGGGTGGACGTCCTGATCGGGACCCTGGGCAAGGCCTACGGGGTGAACGGTGGTTACGTGACGGCGTCGCGCGCGCTGATCACCTACCTGCGGGAGCACGCGGCCATGTACATCTACTCGAACCCCATCACGGTGGGCGAGGCCTGTGCCACGATGAAGGCCCTCGACATCCTTGAAAGCGACGAGGGCGCAAAGATACTGGAGCACCTGCGCGCCATGACGAAGCGCTTCGAGGACGGGCTCGTCAAACTGGGGTACGAGACGATCCCCGGCGAGCACCCCGTGACGCCCCTCGTGCTGCACGACACGGATCGGACCAGAGCCATGGTGGCGCACCTGCTGGAGAACGGGGTGTTGGCCACGGGCATGACCTTCCCCGTGGTGCCGCGTGGAGCGGAGGAGATTCGCTTTCAGATCAACGCGGACCACACGGAGGCGGACATCGACGAGGTCCTGGCGGCGATCGGGTCGTTCGGGAAGTAGAGGTCTGATACGCATAAAAACACAGGCGTATACATAAATATTACAAGGAGGAATCTTTCATCATGGGCAACGAGGGACAGAAAAAGTTTCACATCGGGCTTCTGCCGCGACTGATTATCGCCATCGTCTTGGGGGTCGTCGTGGGAACGATGGCCAAGAGCGCGGGGATGCCGCTCATCATCCAGATCGGCGCGACCTTTAACAGCATCTTCGGCAACTTCCTGGGCTTCTGCATCCCGCTGATCATCATTGGCTTCGTGGTCTCCGGCATCGCCGAGCTGGGCGACGGAGCAGGGAAGACTCTGGGGCTTACCGTCCTGATCGCCTACGCCTCAACCCTCTTTGCGGGGCTCCTGGCGTATTTCGTGGACGTGTCCGTCTTCCCGTCCTTCCTGAAGGTGGGCTCCATCGTGCTTGAGGACGCTCAAAACGCTGAAGAAACCATGCTCAAGGGGCTCTTCTCGATCGACATGCCGCCCCTGATGGGGGTCATGACGGCGCTCCTCCTCTCCTTCATCTTCGGGATCGGCATCGCCGTCACCCACAGCACGTCGCTGAAGAACGGCTTTTCCGAGGTCCAGCACATCATCGAAAAGTTGGTGGCCGGCGTCCTCATCCCCCTCCTGCCGCTGCACGTGTACGGTATCTTTGCCAACATGACCTATGCCGGAACGGTCATGGATATCATGTCCGTCTTCATCCGCGTCTTCGCGATCATCATCCTGCTGCACGTGGCGGTCATCCTGATCCAGTACACGATCGCAGGGACCGTGGCGGGCAGGAACCCGATCAAGCTCGTTCGCCGTATGCTTCCGGCGTACTTCACGGCCATCGGCACCCAGTCCTCTGCGGCGACGATCCCCGTGACGGTGGCCTGCACCAAGAGCAACGACGTGAGCGACCGAATCGCGGAGTTCGTCTGTCCTCTCTGCGCCACCATCCACCTCTCCGGCTCGACCATCACCCTCACGAGCTGCTCGATCGCCCTCATGATGCTGAACGGCATGGACGTGACGCTGGGCGGACTGTTCCCGTTCATCCTGATGCTGGGCATCACGATGGTGGCCGCGCCGGGCGTCCCCGGCGGAGCCGTGATGGCCGCCCTCGGCATCCTGAGCTCCATGCTGGGTTTCAACGACAGCATGCTCAACCTCATGATCGCGCTCTACATCGCTCAGGACAGCTTTGGGACGGCGTGCAACGTCACCGGCGACGGAGCGATCGCCGTGTTCATGGACGCCATAACACACGGCAAACAGGAGCGGGAAAGCATCTGAGCCGTTGTCCTGACGGGCTTTCATTCCCTTTCCAAATCACTTCGCAGGTGAGGCGGACAAGAAAACGAACCCAAGGGGGGCGACCGGAGGCCGCTCCCCTTGGGTTCATAGCCGTCAAAAGAGGAAAACCTAATGTCGTCCGGCTGCTGCTCCGTGCCTCGGCGAACCCCACAGTGTGGGAGCGTACTGTTCCTTGAATTGCTATTTGAGTTGGACAAACCGAGATTTATCTATATCTTTTCATAATATATTTGAGCGTAGGAGTCTCAATCACTTCGTCAATTTCAAATCCAAGTTTCTCGTAAAGTCTCTTTGCATTTTGATTAAAATCAAAAACCGTTAGAGAAATGCTTTTAATATTATTATCCTCAAAAATTAAATCTATAAAGCCTTGAAGTGCCTCCTTCCCAAGACCCAATCCCGTTTTGCGGGGTTCTAATACAAATCTCCCTATGTGTATATTATCTTTGTCAACTCTTATTTGCTGTATGATCCCTAAGAATTCTTCTTTATTAAAAATGGAAAATATATTTTTTAATTCTTTTATTTTATCATAATTCAATGGATAAGAAATTCGAGGACCCATCCATTGTTCTTGAAATTCTTTTCCTTGTTCATTTGACCATTTACATAAAAGAGTCGCATTATCCTTATTAAGGCCCTTTTCAAATCTGATACTCATACTTTAATCCCCCCTCAATCCCGAATTTATCTCTCTAGATATTCGCTAATATTATACTCTATTTTTACACTGTCAGATTTCCTGCTTGCTTTTAAGTATTTCATGGAAATAGATTAACAGTCAAGCAAGAGACAGAGGAAGTTAAGGGATGACGTTATCACTGAGCAATAGGTGCTTTCTTGCTTGACGAAAGCCGATCTCTTGCGTAAAATCATGAAGCTGTTTATCGCATGGAGCAGGCGTGAAGAACCTCAAGGGTGAGGGCCTGCTTTCAGCGGGAGGAGGAAAATTATCATGTATGCAGTGGTTGAGACGGGCGGGAAACAGTATCGCGTCCAGGAGGGTGATCGCTTCCGCGTGGAGCGCCTTGACGGCGAAGCGGGAAGCGAGGTCGTCTTCGGCAAGGTCCTGATGATCGGCGGCGACACGGGGGTCCGCTTTGGGACGCCTTACGTCGAGGGCGCCAGCGTGAGGGCGGAAGTCCTGGCCCAGGGCCGCGGCAAGAAGGTCCTGGTGTTCAAGTACAAGAGCAAGAAGAACTACCGCCGTATGCAGGGACACCGACAGTACTTCACCGAGGTCGTCATCCGGGGCATCGACGCCTGATCCTCCGGTGACGGAGGTAACGCTCTACTGGGCGAAGGGGGCGCTCTGCGGGCTGGAGAGCCGCGGACACTCCGGCTTTGCCGAAAAGGGCGCGGACGTCGTCTGTGCAGCGGTTTCTACGCTGGTCCACGCGCTCCTGGCGGGCCTTTCCGACGTGGCGAAGGTCGAAGGGCTGGAGTGTCGGGTGGATGGAAACGTCCCGCTGATTCGAGTCTTCTGGCCGCAAGGGATTGCCCCCTCGCTGGAGCTCCTGACGAGGACGGTGGCGCTCTCGCTGAGGGAAGTCGCGGCCGGGAACGGTGAGTACGTACACATTACGGAGGTGCAGCTATGATCTATAAATTCGACATACAGTTTTTCGCGCACAAGAAGGGGCAGGGCAGCTCCACGAACGGCCGCGACAGCAATCCGAAGTACCGCGGCATCAAGGTCTATGCGGGGACGGAGGTCACGGCGGGAAGCATCCTGGTCCGCCAGTGCGGCACGCACCTGCATCCCGGAAAGCACGTGGGGCTTGGGCGCGACTTCACCCTCTTCGCTCTGGTCCCCGGCAAGGTGGAGTATGCCGTCAAGGGGGACCGCAAGTACGTTTCCGTCGTCCCCGCCCTCGCGAACTGAAGCGGCTGGATGGGGCCGCTGAAGCGACGGGTCAGCAGCGGTCCTCCTGTCCCCTCTGCTTGAATTCCGCGCTCGGTGGGCGGACGTCTGTCCCTGGAACCCCTGAGGGCCCCCCTTTTGCGCGGGGCCTTCTTTTTTTCTGTTCTTCTGTCGCGGTGGTGTTGACGTGAAATTTGTGGACGTTGCAAGGATTATGGTGAAGGCCGGACGGGGGGGCAATGGCGCCCTGAGCTTCCGACGGGAGAAGTTCGTCCCCAAGGGTGGCCCCGACGGGGCGGACGGGGGGACGGGCGGCAGCGTGATCCTGGAGGCCGTGGGTGGCGTCGTCACCCTGGCGGACTTCGAGTACAACCGCCGTTTTCAGGCCGGCCATGCGGGCCATGGCGCAGGGGCCATGAAGACGGGGGCCGACGGCACGGACCTGAAGGTCCTCGTGCCCTGCGGCACGTTGGTCCAAGACGAGGGCGGGCGCGTCCTGGCGGACCTGGTAGAACCTGGGCAGACCTTCGTGGCGGCGCGGGGTGGCCGGGGCGGGAAGGGCAACGCCCACTTCGCCAACTCCGTGCGCCGCACGCCGCGCTTTGCGGAGAAGGGGGACCCCGGTGAGGAGCGGACGCTGATGCTTGAGCTGAAGCTCATCGCCGACGTGGGGCTCGTGGGGTTCCCCAACGCAGGGAAGTCCAGCATCCTGGCGGCCATCAGCGGGGCGAAGCCGCGCATTGCGGGCTACCCCTTCACGACCCTCTCCCCCAACCTCGGCGTCCTGGCCGTGGACGACCAGCAGATCGTCGTGGCCGACGTGCCCGGACTGATCGAG
Source organism: Fretibacterium sp. (assembly GCF_057312375.1). Taxonomy (NCBI): domain Bacteria; kingdom Thermotogati; phylum Synergistota; class Synergistia; order Synergistales; family Aminobacteriaceae; genus Fretibacterium; species Fretibacterium sp. The sequence goes on along the minus strand of NZ_DBHLDX010000034.1, from coordinate 15,005 downwards.
GGGGCGCACGAGAACAAGGGGCTGGGGCTTCAGTTCCTGCGCCATATCGAACGCACACGGGTGCTGCTGCACGTGGTGGACCTCTCCGAGGAGGACGTGCTGAAGAACCTGGAGGTGGTCGAGGCGGAGTTTCACGCTTACGGCGCGGACCTCGATGGACGACCCTGCATTGTGGTGGGTAACAAGACGGACCTGCCCGGCACGGAGGAGAACGCCCGCCTTCTGAAGCGGGAGATGGAGCGCCTGGGAAGGCCCTGCCTGCTGGTGAGCGCGCTCGCGGGCGACGGCATCCCGGAGCTGATCCGCGAGGTCGTCGCCCTGGTCCGGGCCCACCCGCGACCCGTGGGGAGGACGACGCTCGTGGAGGCGCAGGAGGTCCAGGGTGTTCAGGAGCTCCCACGCCGCCGCGGCGGCGCGCCGGAGCCCGTGGAGGTTCGGCGCCTCTCGGACGGCCGTTTCCGGGTGGAGCACGCCAACCTGGAGAGGGCCGTGGGGCGCATCAACTTTGAACACGAGGACGCGATGCTGAAGTTCTCGCGCCTCCTGAAGCGCCTCAGCGTCGAGGAGGCCCTGGAGGTGGCGGGCGCCCAGGAGGGCGACCGAGTCCTGATCGGAGATGTCGAGTTCGACTTTCAGCCCGACAGGATCATGGAGTAGGGAGCGGCCACCTGGCCCCCCGGCTGGCAGCGCCGTTTTCATGGGAGAGGGGATTTTAGTGTCCACAAAGACGGGGATTATGGGGGGGACCTTCGACCCCATACACTACGGCCACCTCCTGCTCGCCGAGGAGTGCCGGAGCCGGCTGAACATCGATCGCATCGTCTTCGTCCCCACGGGCGCTCCGCCCCACAAGCGGGATCGTCAGGTGACGTCGGCGGAGGACCGCTACGCCATGACCCTTCTGGCCACGGCGGGCGTCCTGAATTACTCCGTTTCCAGGACGGAGGTCGATCGACGCCAGCCGTCGCACACGGTGGACACGCTTCGCGAGTTCATCGCGGGCGGCATTGCGCCGGAGGACCTGTTCTTCATCACGGGGCTGGACGCGATCCTCGACATCACGACGTGGGTGGACTACAAGCTGCTCCCGAAGCTCTGCACGCTGGTGACGGCCTGCCGTCCGGGGTATCCCGTGGAGGGGATCGAAGCGCTGCCGCAAGAGGTTCGGGAGAACCTGAAGCTGGTGGAGATACCGCAGTTTGCGATCTCCAGCACGGAGATTCGCGAGCGAGCGCGGACGGGGCACAGCATCCGCTTTCTCGTGCCGCACCTGGTTGAGATCTACATCGAGTCCAACGGGCTCTATAGGTAAAGAGGGTTGAGCCGGGGGCTTTGCGCCCTGCATGGCCGCGCGTTGACGCGCAAAACCGATCGAGTTGGAGGTGTCGCGTCGGTGAGGTTTTTGAAGATTCTTGGGATCGTCCTCCTGATCTTCGCAGCGACCGTAGGCGGGGCGGTCCTGCGCCTGAAGGAGATATTCTTCAATCCCAACGTCCTTCCCCTGCCCAGGCCGGGGAGCGACGTGACCAGCATGGACAGCGAGGGGAACCTGGTCGTTCCGGCGGGGGAGGCCCCGACGATCGCCGCCGCGAGGGGGACGATCAACGTTCTGGTGGTTGGCCTGGACAACGTGGACGGCGGCTCTAGGACGGACGCCATCGCGATCGTGATCTTTGACGTGGACAACAAGGCGGTGCGGATCGCCTCCATTCCGCGGGACTCCCGCGTGTACATTCCGGGGAAGGGCTGGGACAAGATCAACCACGCCTACGTCTACGGGGGCGTCCCCCTCGTGCGGGAAACGATCGTGAACCTAACGGGGCTACCGCTGGACTACTTCGTGAAGGTGAACTACGAGAGCTTCCCGCGGATCGTGGACCTCCTGGGCGGGATCGACATCTACGTCGAGAAGAACCTGTCTTACAACGACTATTCGGGCAAGCTCTTCATCAACATCAAGAAGGGCCAGCAACACCTGGACGGCATAGCAGCCCTGGGCTATGTGCGCTTCCGGCACGACCCCCTTGGGGATATCGGCAGGGTGCAGCGGCAGCAGAAGTTCATGGACGTCCTGATGTCCAAGCTGAAGACCCCGGCGATCATTCCGAAGATACCCTCCCTGATCGGCGAGGTCGTGAACGCGGTGGACACGGACCTGAGCCCGGTGGAGGCCCTGCAGCTCCTGCAGTTCGCAACGGCGCTGCCTAAGGAGCGAATCCAGATGTTCATGGCGCCGGGCAAGGCTGGGTACGCCGGCGGCCTCAGCTATTGGATACTGGACAACGCCCGTTTTTCCATGATGCTGACCGAGCCGCTTCCCTCGGCGGACGAGTCCGCCCCCGTCAGCCTCGACGTGGGCAGCGCGGACCTCGCCCCGGCCATCGGCCGAGAGGAGAACGGGCTTTCGGCAGTCAGCGCGGACCGGCTCGCCGAGCTGCGCCTGAAGGTGGGGAGCCTCCGCATCCTGAACGGGGACGGGGAGAGCGGCCTGGGCAAACGGGCTGCGGACGTCTTCCAGCGCATCGGAATCGAGGTCCCCTACACGGGCAATGCCAGGCACTACGACTACCACACGACGAACATCATCTACCCGTCGGACGGGGGCGAGGTCGCGCGGGACGGCGCCCTGGCCCTGGCCGAGCTGTGCGGCATCACGAACCAGGGGCTGATTCGGGCGGACCGGCGGGCCGCCTCGCTCACCCTGATCCTGGGGCACGACAAGGAGGACGTCTTCCGTCGCCTTGAGCCGGTGCCCTGATGGGCGGGCGCGAGGAAGCGGAGCGGACGGAACGCGAGGACAAGAGAGGAAGGAGGGGCTGTGTTGGATAAGGAGGCGCTGACGAACGGCGCGGAGGAATACCGGTGGCTTCTCGATGCGCTGGAGGAGAAGAGCGGTGAGGACGTCGTCCTCATGGACCTGAGCAGCGTTGGAGCGTTGTCGGACGTCTTCGTCCTGGTGACGGGTAACTCGGAGGTCCACATGAAGACGCTGATGGACGCAGCCGAAGAGGCTCTGGAGCGCCACGGGCTCCCCTGTCGCCTGGAGGGCGAGACGAGTTCCAACTGGCGCCTGGTGGACGCCGGAAACGTGGTGGTCCACGTCTTCAGCCGCAAGGGGCGGGATTTCTACAGGCTGGAACGGCTCTGGGGGGACGCGGAAACCCTGAGCCGCGGGCAGCCGGAGGCGGGCCCAGGGGGCTTTGGGGCCACTGAGCTTTGATTAAGTTAAGACGAGAGGGGGGCGCGGATTACCCGCGCCCCCCTCGTCTTTGAGTGCAAGCTCGATCGCCCGAAGGGAAGGTGGTCGAGTTCACCTCACCCGGGGGCCTGGTCCTACGGAAGCTCCACGGCCTTCTGGACGCGGGTGATGCTCCGCGCCCTGCCCGTGGACTCGTCGATCTCCACGACCGCGCCGTTGACGGCCGGCAGTTCCGTGCACATCTCAAAGCGCGCGGGCATGCCCGTGAGGAAGCGGGGCATGGCGCTCTCCTTCTTCACGCCCAGGATGCCACCGTGGCCGCCCGTCATGCCGACATCGCTGAGGTAGGCGGTCCCTCCGGGGAGGATGCGCTCGTCCGCGGTCTGCACGTGGGTGTGGGTCCCCAGGACGGCGGAAACGCGCCCGTCCAGGTAAAAGCCCATGGCCTCCTTCTCGGAGGTCGCCTCCGCGTGGAAGTCCACGAGGATGGGGAGCTCCGCGCCCCCCTGGGCCCGCAGCTCCTCCAGGCAGGCGTCCGCCGCGTAAAAGGGGGAGTCGATGGGCGGCATGAAGACCTGTCCCTCCAGGTTCAGGATGCCGAGCCGGCGTCCGTTGCGCTCCAGGACGCCGCACCCCTGACCCGGACAGACCGCCGGGTAGTTGGCCGGGCGAAAGATGCGGGCGTCCGAGCCCAAGACGACGCCGAAGTCGTTCTTGTCCCAGATGTGGTTCCCAGAGGTCATCCCGTCCACGCCCAGGTCCAGGAACTCCTTGAATATCTTCTCCGTCATTCCCTTGCCTGCCGCCGCGTTCTCGCAGTTGACGACGACGAAGTCGAAGCCGTCCCACTCGCGGCGCAGCTCCGGCAGGGCACAAGCCAGGGCGCGTCGCCCGACGCTCCAGGCGACGTCGCCGAGAAAGAGCACCCGCATCACTTTGCGAACTCCGACGCGCGCGTTTCCCTGGAAACGTTGACCTTGATCTGTCCCGGATACTTCATCTCGGCCTCGATCTTGCGCGCGATGTCGTAGGCCAGCTTGTACACGCTGCCGTCGTCGGTCTTGCCCGCGGTGAGGACGACGCGTACCTCGCGGCCCGCCTGAATGGCGTAGGCCTTGGAAACGCCGTTGAAGCCCATGGCGAGCTCTTCGAGCTTCTCGAGCCTCTTGATGTAGGCGTCCAGGCTCTCGCGGCGCGCGCCGGGCCGCGACGCGCTGATGGCGTCCGCCAGGGCGACCACCACCTCGTAGACGGAACTGACCTCGAGGGTATCGTGGTGGGAGGCGATGGCGCTGACCACCTCCGGCCTCTCGCCGAAGCGCTGCGCCAGGTCCGCGCCGATGGCGGCGTGGGGGCCCTCCACCTGGTGGTCGACGGCCTTGCCCAGGTCGTGCAGCAGTCCCGAACGGCGCGCCAGCTCCTCGTCGAGGTCCAGCTCCGCGGCGATGGCGCCCGCGATCTGCGCCACCTCGAGGCTGTGGGAAAGGGCGTTCTGGCCGTAGCTGAAGCGGAACTTCAGCTGGCCCAGGGTGCGCACCAGCTCGGAGTGGATGTTCTTGATCCCCATCTCCAGGACGGCGGATTCCCCCTCGTTGATGATCTCCTCCTCCACGTCGTGCGTGGCCTTATCGATCAGCTCCTCGATGCGCGCGGGATGGATGCGGCCGTCCACCACGAGCCGCTCCATGGCACGGCGGGCGACCTCGCGGCGGACGGGGTCGAAGCTGCTGAGGGTCACGGCCTCCGGCGTGTCGTCGATGATGAGGTCTACCCCCGTCAGCATCTCGAAGGCGCGGATGTTTCGGCCCTCGCGGCCGATGATGCGCCCCTTCATCTCCTCAGAGGGGAGGGGGACGACGCTGACCGTCGCCTCGCCCGCGCTCTCCACGGCGCAGCGCTGCATGGCCGCGACGACGATGTCACGGGCCCTGCGGTCCGCTTCGCGCTGGGCCCGCTCCTCCAGCTCCTTCAGGCGAAGCCCGATGAGGTACTGGGCGTCCTCCTCCGTCTTGCGGAGCAGGATTTCCTGAGCGTCCTCCTTCGTCATCTGCGCGATCTCCTCCAGCTTGTCGCTCTGCTGCCGGATCAGCGCTTCGAGGTCCGCGCCGCGCTTCTCGATCGCCTCCTGCTTCAGCTTCAGCTCGTCCTCCTTGTGGGAAACCCGGTCGAGCTTTCGGTCCAGGTTCTCCTCCCGCTGCTCCAGCTTGCGCTCGGCCCTCTGAAGCTCGGCCCTCCGCTCCTTGACGTCGCGATTGGCCTCCTGCCTCAGTCGTGAAACCTCGTCCCTGGCCTCGGTGAGGCGATCCTGCTTGATGCGCTCGGCCGCGTCGGTGGCCTCCTGCAACATGAGGAGGGTCTGGTTCTTCACTCCGGTGAGGCGCGTGTTGTCCCATGCCTGCAGGATCAGGTATCCCACGCCCACGCCGGCCGCAAAAATCAATGCTGCGATGACTAGTTGCATGTTCTTGTATCGCTCCTTACTGTTACGCCCCCTCCGCAAACGGCGAAAGAGGGGACAGAATGATGATATCGTGCGTTGACTCCGGAAGAACTTCAGATCAGATGATCAAAAAGAACTTCAGACACACGTCTTAAATTTTACCTTTCAATCAGGCGATTAACAAGCGAAAAAGCCTCTTTTCTCGTGCCTTTTCTGCGCTGCGGAGCCGGCGTTTTTTTGAGGGGCGCCGCCGGGTCGATACCGGTTGCATCGTGATACAATAAAAACGAGCAGCTCGGATGGCCGCCACGCCAGAGGCGTGGAGGAAAGTCCGGGCTCCGCAGGGCAGGGTGCCGGATAACGTCCGGTCGGCGCGAGCCGGAGGAAAGTGCCACAGAAAACAGACAGCCCCCATATGGGAGCAATGGTGAAAAGGCGGGGCAAGAGCCCGCCGGATGCGGCGCGAGCCGTATGCCTGGCAAACCCCACCCGGAGCAAGATCGAATAGGGGGGGATGACGCGGCCCGCCGACCCCCGGGTACGATCGCTTGAGGCGCTCCGCAAGGAGATGTCCAGATAAATGGCCGTCACATACAGAACCCGGCTTATGAGCTGCTCGCTATTTTCCCCTGCACGAGGCGCAGGGTGTCATTGGAGCTGGCGCCTTTGGAGAAAGTGACGTTTTACGACTGGCAGAAGAACGCATACCGCAGCATTGCGGGACAGAGCGCCGTCCTCTCGGCGCCGACGGGATCGGGCAAGACGCTGGTGGCTTACCTCTGGGCCGGGATACTGGACGAGGAGGGCGCCGTCCGGGAGCCCGACGCCGCCCGCGTCATCTTCACAGCCCCCATCAAGGCCCTGAGCAACGAGCGCTACATGGACCTCCGGCGCATGGGGCTGGACGTGGGCATCGAAACGGGGGACTTCAAGCGCAACGAGGACGCGCGCGTCATCTGCTGCACGCAGGAGATATACACGATGAAGTACGCCTCGACGCCCGGTCAGCGGCTCGTGATCGACGAGTTCCACTACATATTCAACGATCCGGATCGGGCTCGGACCTACATCGACGGAATTCGAGAAACTCACCCGGACACGCCTGTCCTGGTGATGTCGGCCACGCTGGGGGGCGTCAAGAACGTGGGGGCCTACCTCTCGCGGATCAGCTCGCGCAATTTCATCATCCACGAGAGCCACAAGCGCACGACGCAGCTGATCTTCACGCCGAAGAAGCCCGCCAGACGAAGCGGCGTCCACGACGCGCTGATCTTCCTCTTCTCTCAGAGAGGGGCCCTTCAGATGGCGGAGGACATCGCGGAGGTGCGGCCGAACCGCTCGCTGTCCCGCGAGGCGCGGGAGCGCCTCAAGGAGCTGGCGGCCATCCTGGAGGTCCAGCGCATCGCCCCGCCCCTTCTCCGCGGCGTGGGAATCTACCATGGGGGAATGTTCCCGAAGGAGAAACTCCTGGTGGAGTCCGCCTTCCGGGAGCGTATTCTGGACGTGGTCTGCGGAACGAACGCGCTGGCGCTGGGGGTGAACCTGCCCGCGCAGTACGTCATCTTCGCGCAGCTGGTGCAGTACCACCACCGGGAGCCCATCTCCAAAAACGAGTTCCTGCAGATGGCCGGACGGGCGGGACGCAAGGGGCTGTTCGATCCGGGGTACGTGACCTGGCTGAAGAACTCCCCCTACGAGCGGCGCGGCGTGGACACCGGCACGGTCTTTCAAGCCCTCGTGGACGCGCCCTCCGAGCCCGCCTTGGTCCAGCTGAGGCCCTCCTATGGACGCCTCCTGAGGAAGGAGGTCCTGTTGGAGGTGGAGGCGGAGTACATCGCGGACAACTCCCTGCCCGCCCAGAACGCGAGGAGGGCAGCGGACGAACTGCGGCGCGGCATGAACCGCATCGACTGGGTGATCCGCCAGCAGGTGCGGGGCGCGGATCGCGCGCGCTTTCAGTCGATCCTGGCCGACATCTGGTACGACGAGATGGAGGTTGACGAGAACCTGGAGATGGCGATGATGTTCTTGGAGGAGCCCAGCCCCAGCGCCCTGATGGCCGCCCAGATGATCATGCCCTACGAGCGCAACTACCTCCAGTCCCTGCTCAAGATCAAGCGTTTTTCAAACCAGCTCCCGCGAGGGCGGCGCTTCCGTGGCCTCGACGAGCTGAACGACACCGTGGACGAGATCGACCCGACGATCTACGGCTTCGAGGAAAAGCTGGGCGAGATCGAGACGAGCCGATAGCGCTTTTTGCAAACAAGGGCCCCGTGAGGGGCTCTTTCGCGTCGCGGACGCCAAGTTGCTTTTTGTCCTTCGGTGCTTATATAATGAGGCCGGCGATTGAGCTGGTGGAGGTGCGTTCGGCACGGCGGAGCAGCGGAGCCGCTTCAAACCGGACAGGATGGCGAAATTTGTGTGGAACACAGCGCCAACGTAGAGGGGAGATTGATTCATGAATATCGTCGCGTTTGCCCTTTCTCTGTTCGCAGCGATCTTTTCAGGCGTTACCGTCCTCGCGGGCGCCGCAGTTCCCGGATGGGCGGCTTCGGGAACGCTCGGACTTCAGGTCGCGGGCGTGATCGTCATGTTCTCCGCCCTGTGGGGGTTGGTCGGAGGCGGCATGGCCCTGACGCGAAGGGAGCGGGCCTCGATCCTGCTTGGCGTCGATGCAGGCCTTGCAGCCGCGGCTTTTTTCCTGGGGCTCCACAGCGCGGTCGTCTGGGCCGTGCTCTACCTCCTGGCGGCCATCCTGGCCCGGCTCGACGTGAACGCCCTGCGGGAGGACCCCTCGGCCCTGGCGGCCCGGACCGATGGCGAGCCCCCTCGCCTGCCCGGAATGCTGCGGGCGATGCACGTCTTCCTGGAGGCCCCCGTCGAGGGGGAGGAACAGGAGCTGGACGGGCGCGTCCAGCTCCTGCGCGACGACGCGCTGCAGCCCGTCGAGTCCCTCGTCGGCGTGGAGACCGGGGCCCTGGTCCGCCGCGCCTTCATTTTTCTGGAGGACGGCGAGTTCGCCCGGGCGGACCAGTACCTGGAGCAGGCCCTGACCCAGGACCCGGAGAACTCGCGGGCCTACTTGGGAAAGCTCATGGTGGAACTTGGGGCCCGCACTCCGGAGGCCCTGGCCGACGCACCGCTGTTCGAGCAGAGTCGGCTGTTTCAACGCGCTCTGAAGTTCGCTACCGACGAGGAGCGTGCCGTCCTGAACGGCTACGTCGAAGCCCGCAACAGGCGGCTGGAGCGCCTCCGAGAGGAGCGACAGGCAGAGCTCGAGGGGCGCTACAAGCGCGCTCAGGCCCTCAGTGCCTCGGCTGAAACCCAGGAGGACCTCGACGAGCTCATGAAGCTTCTGGAGTCCCTGGAGGGTCACAAGGACGTTCGGAAGCTCGTGGAGGACGCTCAGCGCGGCATCGAGGCCAAGAAGATGTACGACGAGGCCGTTTCCATGCTGGAGAGGGCGCAGACCCCTGCGGATTACGATAAGCTGGCGGCCGTGCTGGAGGAGCTGGGGTCCTATCGTGATACCCCGGCCCTTGCCGCGAGGGCGCGCATGGAGAGGCGCTACGCGGAGTTGATCCGTCTGAAGGAACAGGCCCGGACGGAGGAGGAGCTGGAGGAGGTCGCGGAGCACTTTGACGGGTTCGGCAGCTACCGGGATGCCCAGCAGCTTGCTGCGGACGCCCGTCGCCTCTCGAAGGAGGCCCGGCGTGCGGCTAAGATCGCCGCGGCGCGGCGGGCGGTCCTGAGACGCTGGGTGCGGCGCGTCCTCTTCGCGGCGGCCCTTGTGTGCTTTCTCCTGTTCGGCGGCGGACGCTGGCTGGCTGGCCTGTTCGGCTACGTGCCCGCGCCGACGGAGGAGCCTGTGAAGGTGCAGCCGGAGGATAAAAGCAAGGACGTCCTTCCGCTCGAAGAGGGCGCAAAGGAGCCGGAGAAGGCGAAGGAGGCGGCACGGCCCCACGAAGATGAGGACGGCGGCGCGACGGGCTCCGGGGTCGCGGCGGTCCCTGTCGTTTCGCCCCGTGCGCCGGAGCCTGCGAGCTCTCCCGATTCCTCCGAACCGGCGGGATCCGTCGTCCATGGTGAGGCAGTCAGCGGGAGCGTCGGCCTTCCCGAAAAGTCTCCGAAGATGTCCCCTGAAGCCTCAGCGGACGCGCGGATCGCGGTCGTGAGGGCGTCGTCGCCGGCGCCGGAGGCCCTTCCCGCCAGCGGGGACGACCAGCCGACCGCGACCTCTGAGGACGCGGGGACGAGGGCGCCCATGCGGGTCAGCGGCAGCAGGGTCAACCTGCGCAGCGCGCCGAACCTGACCGCTCAGGTCCTGGCGCGGATGTCCCGCGGCGACCTCGTGGATGCGACCGAATCCCGCACCGCTGCGGACGGCGTGTGGTACCACGTCAGCACGGACAAGGGGATCGAGGGGTGGATTTCCGGCCGATACCTTCGGGGTCGGTAAGCTGATGATGAGGTCGGCCTTGAGTCGTCGTGGAGGGCTTTTTCATGGCTGAAGGCCCTTCGCCGCAGCACGAGGGAGCGCGGGAGGAGAGGAAGGCCGTCCGTCCCGGCGCCAAGAACGGCACGCGAGAGGGTGCCGCCGTCAAGGAGAAGATCGCGGCCATCCTGCGAAGCCTGCCGGAGAGGCCTGGCGTCTACATCATGCGCGACGCTGAGGGCACGGTGATCTACGTGGGAAAGGCCATCAAGCTGCGCCGCCGCGTATCCTCCTACTTCCGCCATTCCAACTTCGCCTCGCCGAGGCTGCGCAAGCTGGTCGCCCTGGTGGAGGACATCTCCGTCATCCGCACGGAAACGGAGGCGGAGGCTTTGATCGTCGAGGCCAGGCTGATCCGCCGGTACTCCCCCTTCTTCAACGTGGACCTCAAGATGAACGACCGATACCCCTACATCCGCGTGACGGACGAGGCCTTTCCGCGCCTCGAGATCACCCGCGTCAAGCGCGACGACGGCGCCGTCTACCTGGGCCCCTTCGTCAGCGCCGGGAACATCCGCTCCCTCATGCGCCTGGCGGAGCGGTATTTCCCCCTGCGCGTCTGCCGGACGGACCTCAAGCCGGACCCTGGGAAGCGCCCCTGCATCGAGTACAGCCTGGGGCACTCCATGGGGGCCTGCGCGGGGCTCTGCACGCAGGCGGAGTACCGCGAGCGGGTGGGGGACGTCATCCTCCTGCTGGAGGGGAACACCAGGGAGCTGATCGAGCGCCTGCACAAGCGCATGGACGCCGCCGCGCGCCGCATGGACTTCGAGGAGGCGGCCCACTGCCGCGACACGATGCGCGCCCTTTGGCGCATCTCGCGCCAGCGCGTGTCCTCGGCGCTGCAGGAGGACCTGGACAGCGAAACGTGGCACGTCCTGAACCAGACCCAGAGGGCGTTCGGCCTCAGGACCATCCCCTGGCGGATGGACGCCTTCGACATCTCCCACACGGCGGGGCACGACACCTACGGCTGCTGCGTGGTGTTCGAGCAGGGGCGGCCCAACCCCTCCCTCTACCGTCGCTTCAGGATACGCGGCCTGGCGGAGGGGGAGGTCGACGACTTCGCCTCCATCGAGGAAACGGTGCGCCGCCGCTATCGCCACGTCCTGGACCAGTCGGAGCCCATGCCCCAGATGGCGCTGATCGACGGCGGTCCCATGCAGCTGGAGTTCGCCATGCGGGCGCTGGCGGAGCTCAAGATGGAGCTGCCCCTCGTGGCGCTGGCGGAGCGCGAGGAGCTGATCTTCCTCCCGAACCGGCTCAACGATCCGATCCGACTTGACCGCAGCAGCCCCGTGCTGCAGCTGATGCAGCGCATGAGGGACGAGGTCCACCGCTTCGCCATCACCACGCACCGGCGGGCGCGCAACGCGCGGATGAAGCGCTCCTCGCTGGAGGACATCCCCGGCATCGGCAGGGCCCGTGCCTCGCAGCTCTTGGTCCGCTTCGGCTCGACGGAGCGCATTGCAGCGCTCTCCCCCGACGAGCTGGCCGGCGCGCCGGGGGTGGGGCCGGTGTTGGCGCGGAAAATCCTGGAGCACCTGAACGGCCCGGACGCAGGGCGGGCCCGCGCGTGAGGGGATTTTCGGCGGGCCTATTTTTCCAGCCGAAAACGCTTGGACTAACGGGGCGATTGTGCTATCCTAAGTGCGCTTATAAGGACTGGAATCAACAACGCTTAGGAGGCTATTTGACTTTGGAGAAGGAATATTCGGTAACGATAGGCGGGACGCCGCTCGTGTTTCGCACGGGGAAGGTGGCAAAACAGGCCAACGGCGCGGTGATGGCGTCCCATGGGGAAACGGTGATCCTCAGCACGGCCTGCATCACGGAAACGGCACGAACGGGCATCGACTTCTTCCCGCTGCTCGTCGATTTTGAGGAGCGCTACTACTCCGCGGGGAAGATCCCCGGCGGCTTCATCAAACGCGAGGGCAAGCCCTCGGAGTCGGCCATCCTTGGGGCGCGCGTCACGGACCGCTCCATTCGCTCGCTGTTCAGCGACGACATGCGAAACGACGTACACGTCGTGAACACGGTCATGGCCATGGACCAGACGTATCCGCCCAACGTCCTGGGCATCAACGGCGCTTCCGCGGCGCTCTCCATCTCCGGCATCCCATGGAACGGTCCCGTCGGTGCGGTCCGCATTGGCCTGATCGACGGGGAGCTCGTGGTGAACCCCACGGAGCCCCAGATGAAGGAATCCAGGCTGAACCTCGTTGTCGCCGGACACGACGACGGCATCACCATGGTGGAGTCCGGCTCACAGGAGGTTTCCGAGGAGCTCCTGGTGGACGCCCTGGACCTGGCGCAGCGGGAGATTCGCAAGATCATCGCGCTGTTCCGCCAGATGAAGGAGGAGGTCGGCAAGCCGGAGATCGTCGTCCCCGCGCCCGATCGCATCCCGGAGATCGAGGAATGGATCGAGGCGAACCTGGACGACCGGGTGGACGCGGCGGTGCGCATTCACGAGAAGAAGCCTCGCGCCGAGAGGATCGCCGAGGTCAAGAACGCCGCGAAGGAGCACTTCGCCGAAGCCTACCCCAACAAAGGCGACTACATCTCCGCCTTCGTGGACGGGCGGGTGAAGGCGATCATGCGTTCCATCATCGTCAACGAGGGCATCCGTGTCGATGGTCGCTCCATGGACGAGATCCGTCCCATCGCCTGCGAGGTGGGGGTGCTGCCCAGGGTCCACGGGTCGGCGCTCTTCACGCGGGGCGAAACGCAGTCCCTGGCCGTGACGACGCTCGGCATGGTGGGGGAGGACGACCAGGTGCTGGACGGCATCAAGCTGGACGAGCCCGCCAAGCGCTTCATCCTCCACTACAACTTCCCGCCCTACTCCGTGGGGGAGGTGCGCCCCATGCGGGGACCGGGCCGGCGCGAGATCGGTCACGGCGCCCTGGCGGAGCGCGCCCTGGCGCCCGTGGTGCCGCCGGAGTCGGAGTTCCCCTACGTGGTGCGCGTCGTGTCGGACATCCTGGAGTCCAACGGGTCGAGTTCCCAGGCCAGCATCTGCGGCGGCAGCCTCTCCATGATGAACGCCGGAGTGCCTCTTCGCTGCCACGTGGCGGGCATCGCCATGGGCCTCATCAAGGAGGGGGACAAGGTGCGGGTCCTCACGGACATTCAGGGCCTTGAGGACCACTATGGCGACATGGACTTCAAGGTGGCCGGGACGCGGCAGGGCGTGACGGCGCTCCAGATGGACAACAAGGCCGGCGGCATCACCCGCGAGATTTTGGAGTCCGCCCTGAACCAGGCGCGGAAGGCCCGCATGGAGATCCTGGACAAGATGGAGGCCGCGGCGCCCAGCCCCAGGGAGCTCTCGCCCCACGCCCCGCGCATCATGACCTTCAACATCGACCCGGAGAAGATTCGCGACGTCATCGGGCCCGGCGGCAAGGTCATCCGCGGCATCACCCAGCAGACGGGCGTGAAGATGAACGTCGAGGATTCGGGACAGGTGTCCATCGCCGGCGCCTCTCAGGAGCAGGTGGACGAGGCCCATCGGATCGTCGTTTCCCTGACGAAGGAGCTTGAGGCCGGCGAAGTCTACTACGGCACGGTGACGCGCCTGATGGCCTTCGGCGCCTTCGTGGAGTGCCTGCCCGGCAAGGAGGGGCTGCTGCACGTCAGCGAGATCAGCACGAGCCGCGTGCCGCGGGTGGAGGACGTCTTCAAGCCCGGCGACCGCGTCCTCGTCATGGTGAAGGAGATCGACGACCAGGGGCGCGTCAACCTGACCCGGCGGCGCCTTCTGGCGGACGAGGACAGGGTGCGCGCAGCCGGTCTGGAGGGCGCGCTGCCGGATGAGCGGGAGCGCGATAACCTGATCGCCCAGCTGGCCGCCAGGGAGCCCTCCTCCTATCGGGATCGCGACCACAGCTATGGCGACCGGGACCGCAGCTACGGAGATCGGGACCGGGGAGGCTTCGGTGGAGAACGTCGCGGTGGCCCCAGGGATCGCGATCGGGGGAGCTTCAGCGACCGCAGGAGGGACGACCGGCCCCGGAGAAGGGACTACTAGCCCCTCATGGCCGAAGTTTCGGTCCAAATCCAGCGCTTTGGGCGGGCGAGGGAATTCCCTCTGCCCGCCTACGCTACCGAGGCATCGGCGGGAGTGGACCTGCGTGCCTCCGAGCCCTGCGTGATCGCGCCGGGCGCCCGCGCCCTCGTGCCCACGGGCATCCGACTGGCCATCCCCAGCGGGTACGAGGCCCAGATTCGCCCTAGAAGCGGCCTGGCCCTGAAGCACGGGGTCGCACTGCCCAACAGTCCGGGGACGATCGACGCGGATTACCGCGGCGAGGTGAAGGTGATCCTCATCAACCTGGGGGACGAGCCCTTCGTCGTCGAGCCGGGGGATCGCATCGCCCAGATGGTCTTCGCACCCGTGACCCGCGTGGACTGGTGCGAGGCGGAGGCGCTGGACGCGACGGAGCGGGGCGAGGGGGGCTTCGGCAGCACGGGCCGATAGGCGCCCGCGCAAAGCCTTTCCTACCCATCTAAAGTAATGAGCCCCGGTTCCTCCATTCCAGGAGGGGCCGGGGCTTTCGTGTGCCGACGGGCGTGATGCGCCGGCTCACTCCCCCTTTTGCTGTTTCACGCCTTCACGACCAGCGCGTCCGCGGCGACGGCGCCCTTTCCCTCCTCCAGCACGAAGACGGGGTTGATGTCCAGCTCCAGAAGGTCCGTCTCGATCGCGGCAAGGCGTGAAACCCGGCTGACGATGCCGGCCAGGGCGCGGATGTCCCGCGGTTTGCTGCCCCGGGTCCCGGACAGGAACGAGTACCCCTTGAGCTGACGGATCATGTTCAGCGCCTCCTCCTCGTCCACGGGGCCGTGCCGGAGCGACACGT
>NZ_DBHLDX010000033.1:0-22148 GCF_057312375.1 Fretibacterium sp. | reverse complement strand
AGATATCATAACGGTAGCCTTTTATAAACCAACCACTCCTGATAGCGAGGAGCCGAAAAACTCAAGGGCACAGGGGCGTTGAAGCTGCTGGAGGAAAAGACGGATTCATCCCCAACGGAAGAACTCCTGGAGATAACCGGCAAAGCGGAGCCTGAAAAGGTACGGCAACTGATTCAGGACGGAGCGGACGTCAATGCCAAAGATAAAGATGGGTCGACGCCGTTGATGCTTGCGGCCCAACAGAACTCAAGCCCAGAAGTCCTGAAGGTCTTGATAGAGGCTGGCGCGGACGTCAATGTCAAAAACAAAGCTGCGTGGACGCCGCTGATGTTTGCGGCACACTATAACTCAAACTCAGAAGTCCTGAGGGCTTTGATAGAGGCGGGCGCGGACGTCAACTCCAAACAGCAAGATGCGTGGACGCCGTTGATGTTTGCGGCGTACAATAACTCAACCTCAGGAGCCCTGACTGCGCTGCTGGAGGCTGGAGCGGATGTCAACGCCAAAACCAAAGATGGATGGACACCATTAATGTTTGCGGCTGCCTATAACTCAAGCCCAGAAGTCCTGGTGGCCTTGTTAAAAGCCGGAGCGGACGTCAACGCAAGGGCCGAAGACGGGTGGACGCCGTTGATGGGTACGGCCCGATATAACTCAAACCCGGAAGTCCTGAAGGCCTTGATAGAGGCTGGTGCAGACGTCAACGCCAAACAGCAAGACGAGTGGACTCCGTTGATGCTTGCGGCCCGATATAACTCAAACCTGGAAGTCCTGAAGACCTTGATAAAGGCCGGTGCGGACGTCAACGCCAAAGATAAAGATGGGGCGACGCCGTTGATGCTTGCAGCCTACAACAACTCAAACTCGGAAATCCTGATGGCTTTGATAGAGGCAGGAGCAGACCTCAACGCTAAAGACAAAGATGGGTGGACATCGTTAATGGTTGCAGCCCAATATAACCCCCACCCCAAAGCCCTGACCGCGCTGTTGGAGGCCGGAGCAGACGCGAAGGCAAAGGACAGCAAGGGTAAAACAGCCCTCGACTATGCGAAAGATAATGAAAAACTCAAGGACACAGGGGCGTTGAAGCTGCTGAAGGAAAAGACGGATTCATCCCCAACGGAAGAACTGCTGGAGATAGCTGACAAAGCGAAGAGCGAGAAGGTGCAGCAGCTAATTCATGACGGGGCTGACGTCAACGCCCAGGACAAAGACGGCTGGACGCCGCTGTTCCTTGCGGCGGGCAGTAACCCAAACCCAGAAGTTCTTACGACGCTGCTGAAAGAGGGAATGGATGTCAACGCCAAAAATAGCTATGGGTTGACGCCATTGATGGTTGCAGCAGACAACAATCCCAACCCAGAAGTCCTGAGGGCCTTGATAGAGGCCGGAGCGGACCTCAACGCCAAAAATGGATACGGGTGGACGCCATTGATGCTTGCGGCGCACGATAACTCAAACCCGGAAGTCCTGATGGCTTTGGTAGAGGCTGGCGCGGACGTCAACGCCCAAAACAAAGGTGAGGCGACGCCGTTGATGTTTGCAGCCCGACAGAGCTCAAACCCAGAAGTCCTGAAAGTTTTAATAGAGGCCGGAGCGGACCTCAACGCCAAAAACAAAAGTGGGTGGACGCCATTGATGCTTGCGGTGTATAGGAGTTGGTTTGTCCCCAACCTGGAAGCCCTGACGGTGCTGCTGGAGGCGGGGGTGGACGCGAAGGCAAAGGACAACGCAGGTAAAACGGCCCTCGACTACGCGAAAGATAATGAAAGGCTCAAGGGTACAGAGGCGTTGAAGCTGCTGGAGGAAAAGTCCGGGCAACGTTGAAGGGAACGAACCTGGAGTTCCAATCCAGGAACAGGTGAGGGCCGGCTTGCGCCGGCCTTGAGTTATACTCTTTTCTGGTGTATGGGTTCTGGTTCTGGAGGTGGTGAGAAAAGAACAGCGTATCCGGGTAGAATTGTTATACAGCCAACACCTGCCTATAGCTGAAGACAGGAGGATACGCCATGAGTAAAGATACCACGAACAAAAGCGCAGGTCCAGAGGGTGTCGATGCGCACGGACCAGATGTTGCAGTCCATGGTATCGTGCAGCTTCTCGTGGTTGATGCCGGGCCGTTGGGATCGGTGCAGAACTTGGTGAGGAAGTCCCCCACCTTCCCTGTATCTTGTGTGGCGGCGCCGCGAACGCCATCAGAAAATCCTGCTATATGGCAACCTTTGTGCTTTGTGTACTGTCCTCACGGTTACCCACCCCTGAATATCTGACTTTTCTGTTGATCACTCAAACTGTCCGTCCATGTCAAAGATGTGATCAAGCTCATCATTTGATGCAGCGTGAGAGACCCTGTCCCGAACAGCGCTCCGCGCCATGTCGAGACGGATGAAGCGGTTTATTCCCGAGGCATCCCGCTTCATACGAATAAGTTCAATGCGGCCAACACCCGGATTCTGCCTTGCATATTCCGCAAATCCCTTCGCTTTGCTGAGATTATCAGTGTAGTCCGGATTGTGCGGCTCCAGGATGTCGACGACATACCCCCCACCAGCATCCCGCCTAACGATCAGGAAATCGGGATAGGTTGCCTTCTGGTCTCCGCCGTCTTTGTAGGGGATGCGCAGCGACCACGACTTTCGCGGGGGATTGCGCAGCCAGCAGACATAATCAGAGCGCTGCTGTTCCTCCGCAAGAACACCTTTCTCCCAACCGTTAAGAGCAATAAACGCGTACCCGGAGTCATTCACGAAGAGGTGATCAGAGTACCGTTCCCCTTTTGAGGCATGCTCAACGTTGATCGTCTCCGGCAGACAGAAATTATGCTTGCTCACGGTGTCTCCATCTGAGACAATGCTGTCATACTGCTTGCGAAAACGCTCCTCAAGATTTGTCATCCTGCGTCGATATTGATCGTTCAGGTCATGGAAACGCTTTTCAGCAAAGGTGTTCAGCTCCGCAAGGCATTCGCCGTCAGCAGCGAACAGGATCACATCGAGCTTGAAGTCATCAGGGGCATCTGGTGTGCTCCAATGTCTGCCGTAGGCGTTTCCCACACCCTCATTCCCAAGTTTGGTTTCAGCCCGCCGGAACTGTCGGTCAATATCCGTGTCCGTCGTGGAGAACAGATCATGAACCTGATAATTGTCGACCGTCTTACCAAAGACATCGAAAATCTGCGCGGACAACCGGAATTGCTTTGCCTGTGTGACTCGCTCCTCATACTGCCCCTCCGATTTCAGACGTTCAACATAATCGTGAATCATACCAACAACGTCATTTACGACATCTTTTGCAGCGTCGGGATACAGCCCGCAATGCGAGAGCAGCCGTGCCATCTTATACAGGGATATCTGGTAGTTATTGATCCGGAGGCTCCGAACATCGTATGTCAAAAGTCCGGCGTCGTTGATCGCCCTCACGACATCCTCCCTGTTAAATGTTTCCTCAGGGCGGGATTCCGCCTCAGGCGATGTGCCCGGCATCTGAGCTGATGGGGTGACACTCGTTTCCACGGCCTTTGTCTCATCAGCAGGAACGGCAGGAGCAGAAGTCTGCTCCTGCTGCGTAGTTGGCGTTCGGGATTCCGTGTGGAGCGGAAACGTCTCATAGGCGTCCTCACCCTCCGGCTGCTGGGGGGGCTCCTCAATATGAATCTGCTGCGGAGAATCGACCTCGCGGCGGCCACTGCCTGTGCTGCTCGTCCTGAGGGGCTTGACCGTCAGGGTGTCGAATTTTCGTTCGTTGATGCCCTCTTCGTAGATGTCCGTTGGAATGTTGCCACCCTCCGAGCTCTGTAGCGCGTCCACAACGTTTTGAACGGTGGCCTGATCGAACCAGGGCAGGTACAGATGAACGTCGTTCAAGGTGTCGTCGACCTGTATGTGCATCTGCATAGGCGTGCGAACCATCCTGCCCAGCAGCTGCGCGATGTACGTGGCATCGCCTGCGCGGCGGAAAGACATCATGGTCTCCGCGCGCGGACAGTCCCAGCCTGTGGAGAGGTTCTCCTTGAAGAAGACGACCTTGATGTTTCTGTCCTCAGCGATACGGGACGGCTCCTCACACCGAACGTCAAGCCCGTTGATGGAGAGCGATCCGGACATCTGGCCGAAGGTGTGAACCACCTCGCCGGCTTGAAAGTGGAAGCCCGTCCGCTCCTCGATTTTTCTGAGGCAGTCGTCCAGATCTGTATCCGATATTTTATCCCCTGAGCCGTTTTGCACCTGCACCACGAAAACGGGGTTAACCTGGGCATAATGCTGCTCGGTGCAGTACTGCGCCCAGTGCTCCCACTTGTCTTTCCACTCATCCGCCGCAGCCTGCAGCACACCCATATCCTTGTTGACCAGGGTTTCGTCAGGGTAGGTAATGACGATACGGTCCTTAAGGAGTCCTGATGCGCGAACCTCATCCGGCGTCACAGATGCCTTTTGTGTCGTAGATGGGGTATCAGCGGCCAGCGCATAGAAGCGCTCGATCGTCGCCGACATGCCGATGACAATCGGCATCGGTGCAAGGCCGTCTTCCGTGCTGCCCTTGATGAACTTCTGCATGATCGTCGTGGCTTTTCCGGCCTCGCGCCCCTGCATTCCGCGGTGGGCCTCATCAATGACGAAGTAGAGCCGATCCGCCTTTTCTCTGGCCGTGTTTCGCAGCGTTTCCCAGATCGTGTACTGCCGGGAATCAGAGTGCTTCGTCAGGTTGCTGCTCTTCCCGAGCTTCTGCGTGTTCAGGAAATAGATGTGTCCATCCTCCAAAAACTCGCTGTCGAACGAATTATCGGAGATTGTGACGCATTGATCCAAGCGTATCCTGTCCGCCTTCAGGTCGATCTTTCCCCTGGACTGCTCGTTCAGCTCTGGAGAATCCGAGAGCCAAACGAAGATGGCGTCGGGCTGTTCGGCATATTGCTCATCGCCAAAGTAGATGTCCTCGATCAGTGCAGCAAGGATGATCGTCTTGCCGGCGCCGGTCGGTGCGGTGAAGGCGATTATCTGCGGCGTATGGGTACGGTGGAAACTGCCAAGGGCCTCTGCCGTCACATTACGAAGCCGGAGCAGAGCTTTTTTCTGGAACGGGAACAGTTCTGTCTTCATGGTCCTACCTCCCGATGTTGATGCGGAAGTTATCGAGATAATCCCGGTACAGCTGATACGTCGTCCGCACGTTGAGGCCAGCGATCATCTCGCGGTAGCCAGCCTCGGAATCGATGATGATGAATACGGTCTGTACATCCGGGCAGGACTGCAGCCGCCTTTCAAACTCCAGGAACTTTGAATCGTCGATCAGGACGGCAAAACCGTTTTCCGGCAGGATCAGCATCCCGGGAACCGCCCTGCCCGTGTCGTCCAGGGAGGGGCAAGGCCCGACGCATCCAGCCTTCATCCACAGGAGCGGCAGCAGCTCGCGAAACTGGCGCCCCAGCGCGATGGACGTCTTGTCCAGGAAACCAAGTTTGAAATAAGCGGCGTTGGCCTTGAAGCCATCGGACATGGGGAGCCTGACGGGCTCCTGAACCGTGTACGTTCCAAGCAGCTCCGCGATTCGCTTTTTGGCCTCGGCGAAGAGTCTGTTGTTGGAGGTCACGATGTAAAAGTCCGTTACATGATCCTGATCTTCCAAAGCCGTGAGCCAGTCCTCAAAATATTCGTCATCAAAGAGGATGGATGCGGGATAATCCTCGGAGACGATGAAGCAGCTGTCCGTTTTGACAAGAGATTGAGCCAATCTGTCCTTCCCATGTTCGTCCTTACCAAGAAGGGCGACAAACTGCTTCTTCCGTGCCACAGTATTAAGCGCCAGTGCGGATGTAAAGCTGATCTGGACAAAATTCCTGTTTTTTTCTTTGTCCTGGGTCTTTGTCAATGTGTAGCTGTCTGTCAGCGGCGCACCGTTCACGTCATGCCCCTCGATACTGCACACAGTGCGCGGCCAGGTGATGTAGCGGGCAATGCCGAGCTTCTCCCACTCAACATCGCCGGGATGATAGCCCTTTTCAGCAAGGGATTTTGCTTCGTCGTCGGAGACCTCGTTGTTCGTTACGAGTATACAGCGGCGGTGCCCGCCGTCCTCCGCATTGAGAAGGTTGACGGCGTGGAGCGTTGTGCCGGAGCCGGCGAAGAAGTCGAGGATGATGGCTGAAGGCTTGTATTGCGTAAAAAGGTTTAAACAATCTCTAACTGCATAAGCTGATTTTGGAAACGTGAATCTTTTACTTAATAATATTTTCTCAATAAACTTACTACCTATTTGTGCATTATGTGATGGTATACTCCACTGTGTGGAAGCCCTCACTCCATGTTCCTCTTCATACTGACAAATAACAGATCCATCTGCTTCATACCCAATAATTTTGGCCTTACCGTCTTCAATGTCCTTAATATAGCCTTCGGTTAAGTAAGAAATAGAATACTTTTGTGGCTTGTCGGGCGTGTATTTCCCAACTTTAACATAACCTTTCTTTACGCGTTCCATAAAAATTTTTCCTAACAGGCCCCAATTCATTTCTATTCCATTATCTCTTATTGGAAAAACTGCTGTGCAGCCCTTTAATGATTGTACAGTAGCAACATCCTGATTAGGAGGAAGTGGGGTTCCAACGCATTTTACTCGTTTAGTTAAATCGTCAATATAGACTGGGTAAAATTGTGAAATTCCGCCTTTTATAGTGCCACGTCTTGAAGCAAGATCGTGTCTTCTATAAGTACTCCAAAGCAATTTCGAGACATTGCCACTCGTTTCATCAAGAGGAAGATAGCCCGGTGTTGAGTTACCAAACATCAGGAAATAAATGAACTCATTACAACGTGAAAATTCACCTTTCCGTACAACTCCCGCCGGGTTTATTACACTGCTTATCATCTGCATCTTTGCTTCCGGGAACATCTCTTCCAACAGACACCCAAGATGCAGGTATTCTTTTTCGTCGATCGTAACGATCAGCACGGAGTCTTTGGGATTCAGCAACCTCTTCGCGATCTTCAGCCGCTTCTGCATCATGGACAGCCATTTGCTGTGGCGGTACGAATCGGCGGCGTCGACATAATCGTTGTTGTACTTCCAGTCCCTTGCGCCCGTGTTGTACGGCGGGTCGATGTAGATGCAATCCACCTTGCCGGAGTAGAGGTACTCCAGCAACTGCAGCGCATGGTAGTTGTCGGCCTCAATCAGCGTGTGCCACAGGCTGCTGTCCGGCGCGTTGCAGACGGTGTCAACGGGTTTCAGGTACGGGTAGATGGGCGTGCCAAACTCCGCCACGCAGACAAGATCGCGGACGGGGCATTCCATCGTTTCATGCGTCTGTCGCTTCTCACAATGCGCCGCGCCGCCAGCCATCTTTTTCACCGTCCAGATGTCGCTGATTTTTCCGCTCTTCAGCGCCACGGAAACCCCCTTTTTGACTGGGACCTCGTACAGCGGAGTGCACTCCGGGATATGCTCCTCGAAGACGAGTCCGAACTTCTTCTGCTTGGCAAGTTCATCCGCTTCCTGCCGGATGCGGTCCCGCAGGACGGGGTCTGCGATCTGCTGGATCAGTTCATCGATTGCCGCCATTCCCCTCTCCCCTTTAATGTCCTTGAATACTGCCCATGATGATGCCGGTACGTGTGCGACCAGTCCGGACAACAGCTCTTTCAGCCTCTATGAATCCGTTACCGTTCACAGACCTTCCAATATCCATTCCTGTTGGAGCCTACCCGCTCAACGTATCCGTTTTTCCGCAGATAGGATACATTGTTTTGAATCGCGGTTTTACCAAGTCCTATTATCCGCATCAACTGCGGGTGTGTGATGTTGGGGTTGTTCCTCATCTCGGCCAGTATGCGCTGCCGGGTCGGATTCAGCGTGTTATCCCCCACATTATCTCCCATTTTCCCCCCGCTTCTGTCACCTGCAGCAGGCAGCATTCTGTTCAGAGGAATGGTCACGATAATGGAGTTCTCCCTGAATTCAAAGGCTTCTCTGCCATAAACCTGCGTAATTTTGGGAACTCCGCGACCGGACCTCTCGCTGATGTGCAGCTGAAGAAAGATGTCGGACAGGCGTTTGTTGACCGGAACGGAATCACCGGTGTAAAACCCCTCCAGGGTTTGCGCAGGGGCCAGCGTTCCGCGCGACAGGATCTCTATCCTGTCATTGAACACCGTGAACATCGGGGCATTCCCAGTCACCCAGAGATTGTGGACGAACGCGTTGATCACGGCCTCACGGAAGGCATCCTGATCGAACAGCGGCACCTCCCGGCGCTCGACGATGCGATCCGTCTCGTCTGCCTGCATGATGTTCAGCACGTCACCATACTCCAAAATTTTTTCCAGGGAGATCAGCAGGCAGGTATTCCCAAATTCCCGCACGGAATACAAGGGATCTGCCTTGGTTTTCCCCATGAAGATCGACACTCTGATGGGGATTTTACTGTCATCGGACAGCAGCTGCGCGAGCAGGTTATACGTCCCGTCCTTCGTCAGCAGACCCAGGTTCTTCTTGAAATTTCTCCGGTTAAGGACGATGCCTCTGTCCTCGTAGTAAAAGAACAGCTTCCGAAAGGATAGTTCCTGTATGTCCGCCTCGGTATTCTCCGTTGTCGGCAGCCCGTTTTTAAGAACCGAGAAGAGGGCCGCCTCCCGCTCAGGATGTTTACTCAGGTTCACCTTGCTGGAGCCTATGCGGATATACCTCACCTTGTCAAAAGCAACGGGAGACTGTTTTGCCGCGGGGATCTCCAGGACAACGACCCGTCTGCGATTCAGCGTCACATCGTGGAAGGAAAAGTTCAGATCCGGAGTGAGTTGCCTTGCCAAGTAGTGCTCCAAAGGCTCGTTTTTCACGTTCTGCCGGTGATCAAAGCGGGTGCCAACAACATCGTGCGTAACATGATCAATGCCCCAGATGAGATAGGCGTTTCCCTTCCCCTCCATGGCTGCGGAATTTGACAGGGAAGAGATGTACTCCCCAATCTCATGGGCATCGTACCAGTTCTCCTTGAACTCAAACCATTCTTCCTCGGATGGATGAGCCGTCAACTCCCTGACAATCTCCTTGTAATCTTTCATATTCACGCTCCCGGTTGTCCCGTTGCCCTCCGCCGCTTATCTTACCACATGTGGGGGATAATGTGGGGGATAAGTGGGGGATATTTTCAGGAAAACAGGTGAACTACCTGCGTCACTGCGGTATATATGGAACAGGTACATCACAAAAGGGGACTGTCGTGACGCGCCCAGGAAACGTTGGCCTCGCTCCCTGGGCGCGTGATGCGTCTGGACCCTCTGCCAACGTAGCCAGATTTCCCAAGCAAACGCAACGGGCAAATCGAGGCCAGTTGAGGTAAAATAGCCATCGACCACGCGAACGCAATGAAAAACTAAAGACACAGGGGCGTTGAAGCTGCTGGAGGAAAAGTCCGGAACAACGTTGAAGGGAACTCAGGGCCGGCTCGCGCCGGCCCTGAGTTTTTTAAGGTTTTATGCCAAATCGCGTTAATAACGCGGATCGCATCCCCTGCAAGGGGAGGTGCCGCCAAGAGCGGTGGAGGGGTTCGGCCAGACGACCGGCCTCACGCAAGCCGATCTTTCGGGAGGATTGCGGTGGCCGGTCGGTCGGCTGTGCCGAAAGACGACAATTTATTGTCGTCTTTCGGCGTTGGCGGGAAATGTCAGACAAATGTTTTCAGTGAAACCTACTGCGTAAGTTTGCCTCCCCACCCCCTCCCCTTCGGGGAGCCTTCCGGCTGCCGTTCGCCCTTGCTCACGGGCCGTCAGTCTCAGCCCCTGCGGGGCAGCCCCCCTTACAGGGGGGGCCTTTTTTACCTAAACGGGATTACCTCTGTCCGATCCGCCCATAGAAGCGGGTGAACCCCTCAGGCAGGTAGTTGTAGATCAGGATGTAGAGCGCGCTGCTGAGGCGGTTCAGCATCTTGACGATGTCCGGCCTCGTTACGCCACCCGACCCGTCGTCGAAGGCGCGGCACGCGACGAGTTCCGTCTCCCGCACCAGCGTGCGCAGCAGGTTGATCTCCGCCGCCCAGAGCCCCATGTCCGCGTGAAGGTCGAGGTGTCCCTTTCCGTAGAAACGCGCCGGAGTGTGGGACCGCTGGTGGATATCCTCCTCCGTCAGTCCCCACAGGGCCAACTCGCCGCAGGGCGCGTCGGTCACCTCGGCCATCATGGCCTCGCGGACGGCCTTGACCCGAACCTCCTCCAGGTCCGCCTCCAACTGACGCTCTCCCGCGGCCCGCGCCCGCGCCTGCGTCAGGATGATTCGAGCGTTCAACTCATCCAGCCGCCCGCGCAGCTCAATGCGTGGGTGCGTCTTGCCGACGACCTCCGCGCCAAGGAGGTGCGTCGTGTGTTCCTGTTTGCCTGCGGCCATGACTTCGGCCCCACTCAGTGGTGGCAGCCGCAGCTGCACCCACCGCCGCAGTTCCCCCCGCAGCCCCTCCCCTTCAAGGTGGGGCCTGCCTCGAGGATCAGCGTCCTGCCCCGGCACTCGGGGCAGCGCATCGACGCGCTCTCCTCCTCAAAGACGTGCCCGCACGAGGCACACTTGAAAACGCGCTTTTCCGCAGCAGCCATGTCCATGTCCTCCTTCAATTCGTCTCTCCATCGTTCGTTGCGGGAGTTTCGCGGGCTCCCGCCCAGGACCCCGCGGCAGACAGCCTCAGCAGCCCGCATCCCGTCCTGCGTCGCCGCGCTCCAGAGGCTCCCCCGCGAAGAAGCGGGGCAGGACGTTCGGAAGGGCCTCGAAGGGGTACTCGCCCACCACGCGCCCCTCTCGGAACAGCACCGCGCCCGATGGCGTCCCCGCAATCCCCATCTGGGCGTGCCTTGCCTCCTTCGGGCCGTTGACCTCGCAGCCCATCACCGCCACGGTGGTCCCGTCCGGCAGGCTCTCCAGCATGGGCTCGATCAACTTCGTCAGCTCCATGACGTCCGCCCGACGCCGCCCGCAGGTGGGACAACTGATGAGGTTCACGCCGCGGGTCCGAACCTCCAGAGCCTTCAGTATCTCGTAGCCCACGCGAACCTCGCGCTCCGGCGCGTCCGTCAGGGACACGCGGATGGTGTCCCCGATGCCCTGAGCCAGGAGAGCGGAGATGCCCGCCGCACCCTTCACGATGCCGCCGTCGCCCGGCCCCGCCTCCGTCAGCCCCACGTGGAAGGGGAAGTCCGGGTACTCGCGCGCGATCAGGACGTTGGCCCGCACGCACTCCGGAACGGAGGAGGACTTCGCCGAGAGGATCAGGTCCTCGAAGCCCGCGCCCAGCAGGAGCTCCGCCTGCTCCCGCACCGCGATGCACAGCGCCGCCGCCCGGTCGCCCCCCGCGGCCTCCAGCTGTCGGCCCGACACCGACCCGCCGTTGGCCCCGATCCGGATCGTCACCCCCAGGGCCTTGGCGGTCTGGATGACGTCGTTCAGGCGATTGAGGGGCATGTTGCCGGGATTGATGCGGATGGCCCGGCACCCCGCCTCCATGGCCAGCACGGCCAGGGTCGGGTCGAAGTGGATGTCCGCCATAAGGGTCAGGTCCGTATTGAACACGAGCCACTTCAGGTCCGGGGCCAGTTCCGGACGCGGCAGGGCCACCCGAGCCATCTCACAGCCCACCCGCAGCAGGCTGGCGCACTGCGCAGCACAGGCCTCCCGGTTCGACAGGGAGACCTTAAGCATGCTCTCGACGCGAACGGGGGCCCCCCCGCCGATGCGGAGGGCCCCGATTTGAACGCTTCGCTTCACCTCGACGGCCCGCTCACTTCGTCCAGAAGAGGTGATAGACGTCCTGACAGGTGATCGCCAGCATCAACAGGATGAGCAGGACGAAGCCCGCCGTGTGGATCCAGTTCTCCACCCTCTCCGGCAGGCGGCGGCGAAAGACCATCTCCAGCAGCACGAAAAGGATACGCCCGCCGTCCAGCGCCGGGATGGGGAACAGGTTCAGCAGGCCGAGGTTCAGGCTGATAAGGGCGACGAACGTCACGAAGGCCCACCACCCCGCCCGCATGGCCTGCCCCGACATGGAAGCGATGCCCACGGGACCCGTGACGTCCACCTCCTGCCGGCGCAGAATCCAGTCGGCGATGCCCCTCAGCATCAGCGTCGTCATCCGCCACGTGTACTGCCCCGCGTTCAGGACCGCGTCCTTCGGGGAGTAGCGCACCAGGGCCGGCGTGATCCCCAGCATGGGGCGTCCGTGCTCCTCGCTCATGGGGATGGGCGTCGAGATCGTGAGGATATCCTCACCGCGCCGAACTTCGACCCTCACGTCCCCGCCTCGCTCTGCCTCCTCCCGCAGCGCCTCCGACATCTCGCGCCACTCCTGAACGGAACGGCCGTTCACGGCCGTAATG
Organism: Fretibacterium sp.; assembly: GCF_057312375.1. NCBI lineage: Bacteria > Thermotogati > Synergistota > Synergistia > Synergistales > Aminobacteriaceae > Fretibacterium > Fretibacterium sp. Next base: position 9,801 of record NZ_DBHLDX010000033.1, on the reverse strand, counting down.
CTGTCCCCTACCCGAATTCCGGCGGCCTCCGCGGGAAATCCCGGCATGACCTCGCCGATCCGGGTGTGCTCCATGTCCAGCGCGCCGTGCCCCCAGAGGAAGACCGCCGTCAGCAGAAGGGCCAGGAGGACGTTGAAGAGAGAGCCGTTCAGCAGGATGAGGAAGCGTTTCCAGCCGGGCTGCTCGTTAAAGCCCTTGCCGGGAAGGACCGCCTCCTCCCTCTCCTCCTCTCCCATGCCCGCCAGGCGGCAGAACCCCCCGACGGGGAACGCCCGCACCGACCACAACATGGGCTCCGGGCCGGCGCTCTTGCGCTGCCAGAGCACCGGCCCCATGCCGAAGGCGAACTCGTGGACCTGCACGCCAAGACAGCGCGCCGTGATGAAGTGGCCGAACTCGTGGATGACCACGCAGACGGCGATGACGATAACGAACGAAACAAGACTGATCAACACGGTATCGAAACCTCCAAAAAATTTTAACCCCGCAGGCGACGGCCTTTTACGCCCTGCGCCCCACCAGGCCGTCGCAGACGGCCGCGGCGCAGCGCCTGCCCTCCTCCAGCGCAAAGAGCGCCTCCTCAAGGGACCCCGGCACGGGGAGCGGGCAGGACGCCAGCGTTTCCTCCACCACCGCGGCGACGTCGGTAAAGCCGATCTGCCCCTTCAAGAAGCGGTCCACCGCCACCTCATCCGAGCCGACCAGAAGGGCCGGGTACGCGCCGCGCCGCTCCATCGCCGTCCGCGCTATCCGCATCGCGGGGAAGCGTACCGGGTCCGGCGCCTCAAAGGAAATCGTGCGGGGCGCCAGAAGCGGCGGCTCGAAGTCCGGCGCGGGGAAGCGGCGTTCCGGCCAGAAGAGGCAGGAGGCCGCGGGCAGGCGCATGTCGGGCGTCGCGGCCAGGAGCTTGACGCTGCCGTCCGCGAACTCCACGAGGCCATGGACGAAAGAGCCCGGCGACACCAGCGCGTCCACCTGAGCCGGCTCGAGGCCGAAGAGGAACATCGCCTCGATCAGCTCAATGCCCTTGTTCATCAGCGTCGCGCTGTCGATCGTGATCTTCGCCCCCATGGACCAGACGGGATGCTTCAGGGCCCTGTCGGGCGTCACGGTCTTCAGCTCCTCCGCCGTCCAGGTCCTGAAGGGACCGCCCGAGGCCGTGAGGCGTATAGACCTCACGGCGGGCCCCTCCCCCTCGCCGTGCAGGCACTGCCAGATCGCGTTGTGCTCGCTGTCCAGCGGGCGCAGCTGGTCGGGCCGGGAAACGAGGGGCATGACCCAAGGACCCGCCACCACGATGCTCTCCTTGTTGGCCAGGGAAACCTCCTTGCCCGCACGAAGCGCGGCCTGTAGCGCCGGTATGGCCGCCGTCCCCGACGAGGCAAAGAGCACCTGATCGACCTCCGGGCTCTCCGCGATGGCCACCAGCCCCTCCGGGCCCGTGAGGAGCCCCTCCGTCCCCCGCGGCGCGTCGTGGGCACAGAGCATTGTAGCCTCAAACTCCCGTGAGAGCATCCTCAGTTTTTCGGAAGGCCTTCGTGCCGCCAAGGCCCGCACCTCGACCTCGTCCGAGTGCGCACGGCACACGGAGAGGATGGCGCTGCCGACGCTTCCCGTCGCGCCGATCACGGCCACGCGCTTTCGTCCCGTCCTGGCTGCCGTCATGGTCGTCCTCACAGGAGCAGGCCGAAGACGAGGTACGTCAGTAGGCCGTTGAGCAGGATGCTGTCAAAGCGGTCCAGGACGCCTCCGTGTCCGGGGATCAGCCCCCCCGAATCCTTCTCCCCAAGCTCGCGCTTCACCAGGGACTCGGCCAGGTCCCCCAGCTGCCCCGCGATGCCGCAGACGACTCCGATGATGAAGAGCGGGTAGGGCGGCTGCTCCATCAAGAAGATGACGAGGGCACAGGTCAGCAGGCTGCCCATGGCGCCGCCGATGAAGCCCTCGACGGTCTTTCTGGGGCTGATGTACTCGCAGAGGCTGCTGCGCCCCCAGCGGCTTCCGACGAAATAGGCCATGACGTCGCAGCCCCAGGTGCAGGCGAAGAGCGTGAACAGGACGAGGGAGCCCGTCGGCAGCCTCCGGAGCAGCACGATGCACGTCCAGGGCACCACGATGAAGACGACGCCGGACAGGGTTCCGCCCACGTTGTTTACCGCAAAGCTCTGCCCCGTGACCTGACGGCGCATCATCTCGATCATGAAGATCACATAGGCGCTGAGGGAGAGCGTCATGGTGATGGAAACGGGCTGTACGCCCTCGGCGCTCGACAGCATCACGGCCAGCGCGCAGATGTAGCCGATGCCCCGCGAGAGCTTCATGCGCTTGGACAGCATACGGTAGTACTCGCTCAGGGAGAGAAGCGCCAAGGCCAGCGATATCGCAAGCCAGGCCCAACCGCCGAAGTATATCCCCGCGATCACGACCGCAGCGATCACGAGGCTGCTGACCGTGCGCAGCTGAAGCTCGCCGCTAGGCCTTAAGCCCGCCATAGCGCCTCTCCCGCCCCGCATAGTCCTCGAGCGCCGCGCTGAGGGCGGCCTCGTCGAAGTCCGGCCAGTAGGTGTCCGTGAAGTAGAGCTCGCTGTAGGCCGCTTCCCAAAGCCAGAAGTTGCTCAGCCGCAGCTCGCCGCTGGTGCGGATCACGAGGTCTGGGTCCGGAACGTCCGGGAGGTAGAGGAAGCGCCGCAGGTCCGCCTCCGTCACCGTCCCCCGGTGCCCGCTCGCGTAAAGCGCGTTGACGGCATCCAGGACCTCCGGCCGCCCGCCGTAGTTGATGCACAGGATGAAGTCCAGGACGTTCTCGTCCTTCGTCCGCTCCTCCGCGTGGCGCATCAGCTCCAGCAGGTCCGGGGGCAGACGGTCGCGCCGCCCCGCGAAGCGTATGCGGGCCCCCTCCGCCTTGATGGCCTCCACCTTGCGCCGGATGTAGTAGCGGAACAGGCTCATCAGGCCCGCGACCTCCATCTCCGGACGGCTCCAGTTCTCCGTCGAGAACGCATAGACCGAGAAGTAGCGGATTCCCGCCTTTTTGACGAGATGAACCATCTCCTCCAGCTTGCGCAGGCCGGCCCGGTGCCCCATGAGCCGCGGCAGCCCGCGGCGTTTGGCCCACCTTCCGTTGCCGTCCAGGATGATCGCCAGGTGTTCCGGCACTCTCTTCTCGCTCAATTGGCCTCCGTTCCTTTCCTCTTTGTGATCTCGTCCAGGCGCGCCTTGAGGTTCTGCACGTCCTGCCACGTCAGGTCCTTGGGGCTTCCCTTCTGCCGCGAGTCGTTGCGCAGCAGGTAGCTCGGATGGAACATCGGGAAGAGCTGAACGCCCCGCCAGTCGAACCAGCGGCCCCGCAGGGCCGTGATGCCTTCCGACGTCCGCAGGAGCCACTTCAGTGGCGTGTTTCCCAGGCACACCAGAATCCGGGGCCTCAGCAGCAGGAGCTGGGCCTCCAGGAAGTCCCCGCACTTCAGCATCTCCTCCTGTGTGGGGGTGCGGTTGTTGGGGGGACGGCACTTCACGACGTTCGTGATGAACACGGACTCCCGGTCGATGCCCGCGGCGCTCAGGATCTTCGTCAAAAGCTGGCCCGCTCGTCCCACGAAGGCCAGCCCCTGGGCGTCCTCGTCGGCGCCGGGCCCCTCGCCCACCATCACGATAGGGGTGTGGACCGCCCCCTGGCCAAAGACCGTGTTCGTCCGCGTTTCGCACAGGCCGCAGCGCCTGCAGGCGGCCACGCGGCCCCGCAGTTCCTCCCATGCGGCCTCCCGCGCCGCCTCCCGCTCCTTGTCGTCCATGCGTTCACCCCCAATGCCCGCACCCGTCTAAAAGGACACCTCGTTGATCTTGATGTTGACCCGCCGGACGTCCATGCCCGTGAAGTAGCTCAAGCCCGTGCTCGCCTTCTTCTGAAGGAGGCGGGCGATGCTGAGGGCGCTCCGGTCCTGGAGCTTCAGGTCCAGCACGACGTTGATCTCCAGGCTGTCGTCGTCGGCCTGAATTTCGAGCTCGTGGATCTTCTGCACGTGTTCCCCCAGCTCCAGCAGGTGCCGGCACATGGCCTGGATCGCGTCCTTTTCGATCGTCACCTTCCCGTCGAAGCTGAAGGGCGGCTTGACCACGGTGTTTCGGGCCTCGTCGCGGTCCCGGCTCTTGAAGAGGCCACGAATCTGACTCACCAGCTTCCCCGCGAAGTTGCGCTGAATCTGCGCCCGCGCGACGGGGACGACGTGCTGCTTCTTCTCCCGCCGCTCCCGCAGCGCCAGGGAAATCTCCTCCGGCGTCGCCACGTCCCGGATGTCGATGAACGCCACGGGGTCGTTGAGCCCCAGCTTGGCGGTGATCTTGCGGACCATGCCCTCCGACGTGGCCAGGATCATCAGCCTGCACGGGGCGCGGAGCGCGCGAGCCGAAAGGTACTTCAGGACCTCCTCGCGGTGCGGCGCGTACTCGAAGATCGCCCGGCGGATGGCCCGGACCATGTTCGTCTCCGACTTGGCACTGCGCCCCGCCATGATGCGGCCCCTGGCGACGACCAGGCCGTCGTCGATGATCAGGTCAATGCCGTACTGGCGCGCCACGTGGGAGGCGCGCTGGCTCTTGCCCGTGCCCGCCGGCCCCACGAAGGCGTAGACCTCGATCGCCGAGAGGCTGCCGCGCGGCGCTCCGCCCTCCGGCTGCCCCCCCTGGACCTCGGAGCGGGGGGCCTCCATCACCTCACGTCCTCCGCCAGCTCCACCTGCGCGCCCAGGGAGCGCAGCTTGACGTCGATGGCCTCGTAGCCGCGCCAGACGTGGACCATGTCCTCCACCTGAGTTCGTCCCTGCGCGGCGAGGCCCGCGAGGATGAGCGCCGCCCCCGCCCGAAGGTCCGTCGCCTTGACGTTGGCGCCGCTCAGGCGCTCCACGCCGCTGATCACGGCGGTGTCTCCCTTGATGCGGATGTCCGCCCCCATTCGGTTGAGCTCCGCCGCGTAGAGAAACCGGGCCTGGAAGACGCTCTCCTCGATCATGCTGGTCCCTTCGGCGAGCGAGAGGGCGGCAGCCATCTGGGGCTGAAGGTCCGTGGGGAAGCCCGGAAAGGGCATGGTCTTGAGGGACACAGACTGCAGCCGGTCCGCGGGGAAGACGGTCACGGCGCTGCCGTTGACCGCAAACCGCACCCCAACCTCCTCCAGCTTCGCCAGGAGGGAATCGATGTGGGCCGGGATGACGTCCTCCACCGTGACCCTGCCGCCCGTCATCACCCCGGCCAGGAGGTAGGTGCAGGCCTCGATGCGGTCGGGGATGACCCGTTCCCGGCTGGACTGCACTTCCTCCACGCCCTTGATGCGGACGCAGCCCGTCCCCTCCATGTCGATGGGCACGCCCATGCTGCGCAGGACGACCGCCAGGTTGTCGATCTCCGGCTCCCGCGCTATGTTCTCGATGATCGTTTCCCCCTGTGCCAGCGCCGCAGCCATCATCAGGTTCTCCGTGGCCCCCACCGACGGAAAGTCCAGGTAGATGCGCCGACCCCGCAGGCGGTCCGCCTGAGCGCAGACGACGCCGTTGCGGATCTCGATCTTCGCCCCCATCTGGACGAGCCCCTTGAGGTGCAGGTCGATGGGCCGGCTGCCGATGGAGCAGCCGCCGGGCAGGGGCAGGGCAGCCCGGCCGCAGCGGGCCAGGAGGGGGCCCAGCACCAGGGACGAGGCCCGCATCTTGCGGACCAGGGACTCCGGCGCCTCCCAGGACACCTCGTCGGCGACGCCGAGGGTCACCTCCTTACCCTCCCGCCGCGCCGTGACGCCCAGCGCCGTCAGCAGCTCCATCATCGTGCTCACGTCGTAGAGCTCCGGGACGTTGGAGAGCGTCAGCGTCCGCCCCTTCAGAAGCAGACAGGCCGCCATGACGGGAAGCGCGGCGTTCTTGGCCCCCTGGGTGCGGACCGTCCCCTGAAGGGGGCGTCCTCCCTCTATCCTCATCACGTTCATTTCAAATCGATCTCCCAGTCCTCGCCATCGTCGCTGTTGAAGAAGCGCCCGATGACGTCCCGAATCCGTGGGGACGCGCTGCCGTCCCCGAAGGGCATTCCCCGGTCCGAGAAGGAGCGGCGATAGGCTGCGTCGTCCAGCAGGCGCAGGGACTCGCGGAGGATCGTTTCGCGCTCCGTGCCCACCAGCACTCCCGTGCCCAGGGTGACCGCCTCCGGGCGCTCCGACAGGGTGCGCATGATCAGGACGGGCTTGCGCAGCGCGGTGGCCTCCTCCTGAATCCCCCCGCTGTCGGTGAGGATGAAGAGGCTCCGGTTCATGGCGGAAACGAAGTCCGGGTAGGAGAGGGGCTCCGTGAAGATCATCTGAGGGTACATGCCCAGCCGCTCCTGGATGCGGTCCCGGACCTCCGGGTTCTTGTGGAGCGGGACCAGAACCCGAACGTAGGGCCTCTGCTGAATCAGCTCGGAAACCGCGCTGCAGATGCGCATCAGGGGCTCGCCCCAGGACTCCCTGCGGTGCGCCGTCATGAGGACGAGGGGCGTTTCAGGGGGAAGGGCGCGCAGGACCTCCGGCTGCACCAGGTTCTCCAGGGTCCAGAACAGCGCGTCGATCACCGTGTTTCCCGTCACGTAGATTCTCCTGGGGTCCACGCCCTCGCGCCGCAGGTTCTCCGCGTCGCTCTCGGTGGGCGTGAAGTACAGGGAAGCCAGTCGGTCCGTCAGGACCCGGTTCGCCTCCTCAGGGAAGGGAAGGGCCATGTTGTGGCTGCGCAGGCCCGCCTCCACGTGGCCGATGGGGATGTGGCGGTAGAAGGCCGCCAGGGCCGCCGCCAGCGTCGTCGAGGTGTCCCCGTGCACCAGGATCATGTCCTGGGGCGCGCCGTCCAGAAAGCTCCCCACCCCCGTCAGCACCGAGGAGGTGATGTGGTCCAGCGACTGACGGCGCCTCATGATGTTGAGGTTCACGTCCGCCTTGATGCAGAAGTGCGACAGCGCCTGAACCAGCATGTCCGTATGCTGTCCCGTCGCCAGCACCGTCACGTCAAAATTTCCGTTCTCGCGAAGAACGCGAATCACCGGGGCCATCTTGATGGCCTCAGGCCTTGTTCCAACCACACACGTCACTTTATGCATTACCGCACCCCGCATTTTTTACCGTTCAGCGTTACAGCAGCCGTGTGTACACGGCAAGGCCCCCCAAGAGAGAGAGGGCCTGAAGGGCCAGGAGGACGACCACCGACCACAGGGGGGACCCCGTCAGGGCCATCAGGAGGTGGTGCAGATGGCCCCTGTCCGGGAAGAAGGGGGAGCGCCCCATCAGGATGCGGCGGCTGAAGGCGGCCAACGTGTCCAGGACGGGAACGCCCCCGAAGAGCAGGAGGAGCAGGATCAGCTCGTGCAGTCCGGCCCCCGACACCCTGGGCAGCGCCGAGGCCGCGAAGTGGACGGCGAACAGGTAACCCAGGAGCGTGCTTCCGCCATCTCCAAGGAACGTCTGCGCCTCCGGGAAGTTCCAGCACAGGACGCCGAGCGACATCGCCCCCATGCAGACGGCCACGGGGGCGGCCGCCAGGAAGCACAGCGCCGCCATGGACGCCATGAAGAGGGAGATGCAGAGTCCGTTCACCCCATCGATGAGGTTGTAGGCGCTCGTGACCCCCGCCACCCAAACCAAGGCGAGTATCGAGGGCAGGAACGGCAGGTGCAGCGGAAGGACCGCCAGGGCCGAGGCGACGAAGTGGAGCGCCAGGCGCAGGAACGGGCTCAGGGAGTGCATGTCGTCCCGATAGCCGCAGAGGAAGATCAGCGTCGCCCCCAGGGACGAAAAGCGCAATATGGGCATGCGTCCCACGAGGCAGAGGGAGAGGAGCAGGTAGCCAAACCAGAGGCCCAGGCCGGCCCCTCGCGGCATCTGCCCCGTGTGGAGCTTGCGGGGGTCCGGAACGTCCAGAATCCCGTACCGCTCCGCCAGGCGGATGGAGAAGGGCGTCATCATGCCGCCCCAGAAGAACCCCCCCAGTCCCAGGAGCAAGAGCCTGACGTCGAGCAAGGGCGCGCCCCTACTTCGTCCCAAACAGGCGGTCGCCCGCGTCCCCCAGGCCGGGGACGATGTAGCCGTGATCGTTCAGGTGGGAGTCCAGGGAGGCGATGAAGACGTCCACGTCCGGGTGCTCCTTGTGGACGCGCTCGATGCCCTCCGGGGCGGCGATCAGGCAGACCAGCGAGACCTTTTTTCCGCCCCGCTCCTTGATCATGGAGATGGCCGCCGACGCGGACCCTCCGGTGGCCAGCATGGGGTCCAGGACGAAGACGTCGCGCTCCTCCACGTCCTGCGGCAGCTTGCAGTAGTACTCCACGGGGCCCAGCGTGTCCGGGTCGCGGTACAGGCCGATGTGTCCCACCTTCGCGTTGGGGATCAGCTGAAGGATGCCGTCCACCATGCCGAGCCCCGCCCGCAGCACGGGCACGATGGCGATCGTCTTGCCCGCGAGGGTCTGAGCCTTCGTTCGGGCCACGGGCGTTTCCACCTCGATCTCCTCGAGGGGGAGGTTCCGCGTGATCTCGTAGACCATCAGGCCCGCGATCTCCTGGACCAGCGCCCGAAACTCTTTGACGTTGGTGTCCTTGTCCCGGATGATGCCCACCTTGTGCTGGACCAGCGGATGGTTGAAGATGGCGACGCGCCCCCCTCCGGAGCTGCCGACGCTGAGGGGCGTGTGCTCCGCCATGGCGATCTTGTTGAGGCGCTGCACGTGGCGCCCTCCCTCGAAGGGCGTCGAGAGCCAGGCGTCCAGTATCCCGCGGACCTGCTCCGGCTTGATGAAGCGCCCGCCGAGCGTGATGACGTTCAAGTCGTTGTGAGCCCTCGCCATCCTGGCGCTCTCCACGTCGTTGCAGGCCGCGGCGCGGACCCCGCTCACCTTGTTCGCCGCAACGGCCATGCCGATCCCCGTCCCGCAGAGCAGGACGCCGCAGTCGGCGTCCCCCAGCGAGACCGCACGGGCGACCTCCAGGGCGAAGTCCGGATAGTCCACCCTCTCCTCCGAGAAGGTCCCGAAGTCCTGAACTTCAATCCCCTTCTCCTTCAGGAAGTCCAGCACGGCCTGCTTCAAGACAAAACCGGCGTGATCACACCCAACAGCTGCCTTCATCAAAAACCCACCTCCACAAAGTATCCTGCGGAAGCCCTCAACCGGGCGGGGCAGAAACGCTCTGCCGCTCTGAGGGCGGGCCGGCCCAGCCGAACCCCCGTTACGAACCTCTTTAATAATAGCACGAGTTGCAGGTCGGAGGGACTCCTGCCCGATCTGACTTCGGCGAAGCGGAAAAGGCCCCGGAGCCCCCGGCGGCGCAAAAATTGACGAGGACCCCTCCCCGTCCCCTCAGGGAATCAGGAGGGATCCTCGTCTTACGTCAATCCACGTCAAACGGCAGGGCGAGGCCTCTCACGTCGAGCAGGCCCACCTTGCCGTTCCTCCCGGCTCAGGCGATGACGATCAGGACGTCGCCCGTGTTGACCGAGGCGCCGCTGGCGACACGGACCTCGGAGATCGTGCCGTCGGAGGTCGCAAAGATCTCGTTCTCCATCTTCATGGCCTCGAGGATCAGGACCAGGTCCCCGTTCTTCACGGGGTCGCCCACGTTCACCTTGACGCTCAAAACCTTGCCGGGCATGGGAGCCGTCACGGCAGCGCCGCCGGCCGCAGGGGCGGGGGCGGGAGCCGGTGCGGCAGGGGCCGCAGCGGGTGCTGGAACCGCCGCCGGAGCGGGCGCCACAGGCGCCGGGGCCGGAACCGGAACGGAGGCAGGGGCGGCGCAGACCCCCAGCTC
>NZ_DBHLDX010000032.1:0-22429 GCF_057312375.1 Fretibacterium sp. | reverse complement strand
CCCTAATGAGGCCTTTTTTCAATTTGCCTGTTGCTTTTAGCTTGACAATCTAGCGGGGAAAAAGTGGTTGATCTTTCTGGCAAAATCTCCGCGGTAGACGCCCAGCTCGGCTGCGGCTCCCGCGGTGGAGTAGCGATAGATCTCCCGTGATATCAACTCCAGGGCTGCTGCGCGTGGTTCGTAGTCATGAAGCGGTTTGTAGAACTTGTCGCTTTTGAGCGTGGTGTAAACTGCGTTCCCAAATTTGTCCGCGATTAACTTGTGGAAGAAAAGCGAGGCATCGAACAGCTTACGCTTCCAGGTCATTCGTTGGCCAACTCCTTCATCAGTCAGAAATATTTAGGACACCTTTGCAATTTTAATACCACGGCATAAAATAAACCCGTTCCCTCCTGTGTTCTCTACACCGGAGGAAACGGGAATGATCGTTGGTGGCCCCAACGAGGTTCGAACTCGTGTTTTAGCCTTGAGAGGGCTACGACCTGGACCACTAGTCGATGGGGCCTTTCAATCGCTCCACGGCTCAAAAACGTGTTGCCGTGACAGCGGAAAAAATGATATCACAGGGGGTGCGATAGCGCAAGAGGGAATTTCCGTCCGCGGCTGGGAACAAGAGCCTTCTTTGCTGAGCTTACGAGGTGGCCGAACAGGACGACAAAAAAAATGCAGAAACAAGTCCGCTTTGGGGGGGTAAACGAAACTTGCCTCTGCATATCTGATAAGGGCCTTCAGGGGGAGCGGCTTTCGCCGCAGTTGAGATGAAACTTAATCCACACCCAGGCCTCCGGTATCAGCAAATTGAAGCGCCCAGCTCCTTGCAGGCCTCCAGCCCCTCAGCGTTCGGGGCTTCGTTGCAGGTCACGCTCGGCGCGGCGAGGGCAATGCCTGCCGCCTTACAATCGCTCTCCCAGCTCTCCATCCACTCGCCGCTGCCCCATCCATAGGAGCCGAACAGGGCGACCTTCTTCCCGGCGCACTTATCCTTCACGCCGTCGAACATCGGCTGGAACTCGGACTCCTCCAACACCTCGGAGCCCATAGCGGGGCACCCGAACGCAATGCCGCTGTAGCCGGCTGCCTTGTCCGCAGAGAACTCGCCGCACGTCAGGACGTCAACCTCCGCGCCCTTTGCCTTTGCGCCCTCCGCGACGGCCTTGGCCATCGCCTCCGTGTTGCCCGTCCCGCTCCAGTAAACCACAGCGACTTTGCTCATGTCAGCCCATCCTTCCTGTTGACCGAAATCTTAACCGGCGACGATCATCTGTTCCATCGACCGGCCCCTTGAATAGCACCGACCGTAGATCTCCGTACACCTTCGATACCTTGCGAAGACCTTCTGGGCCGCAGCCGCGTCGCCGTACACCTTCCACGTTCCGACGCACTTGCACCCCACGTCGCGATGATCCATAAAACCCCGAACGTCGTCGGGAGGATATCCCAAAAACAAGCCTATCTCGTGAGGGAACGCCCCTTCACGCCGCAACCTGCAGATCAGCTCCGCTACGCACGCCCCCGGCGTGATGCGTCGGTATCCCCGTTCTCGAAGGATCTTCACCGCCTCTGCGTCCAGGAGGTCACGATCCAAACGCGACTTCCTGTAGAGGTAGAGCAACACCCTTCCGTTTTTCTTGCTCATCGGCACGAGGACCAGCCCCTTGGGGGACAGCATCCGATTGAGCCTTCTCACGTCCTGTCGAATCTCCTCATCCGACGTGTGCCTGGAGGTGAACAGACTGCCCGTCTTCAAACCGGCCAAGGTAGGAGCTGCATAGTCGATCAGTTCCTCCTCCGACACCTCCGCCACCCTCCTCGCACAGGGACGTCATCAACTTAAGTTCTTTTTCGTAAATACTAATTAGTTATTTCAAACTTCGAGAAGAAGTATATATTAGCCTTTTCGGTTTGTCAATACGTCTTTGAAAGAAAATTTTTTCGCCCTCAGCGCCTTCTTTTTAGAGAAAACGTTCGATCGGGTTGCCCGTCCCAATGAGGGGGAAGACAACCCGATCGGAGAGTTGGCGAAGCGTTGAGCCTTGCCGGACTATAACAAACGCGCGCCGGTTCCCAGGGAGAGGGGCAGGGCTGCGTTGAGCGATCAGGGAAGCGCTGCCGAAGGCCTGATGTCGTGTCTTGATTGTTGACGGGTGCGGTACTCCCCTAGATGTCGTAGTAGAACTGGTAATTCACGCTGGTGAGGCGGCCGCCCTCAACGCTGAGGGTCAGGACCTCCATGTCCCCGTGCCGCCACGTCAGCTCTGAATCGCTTCGGCTTTCGGGCTTCCCCAGCGCTTCGACGGCCTCGTCGGCGGTGGCGCCCAAGCGGAGGGCCTTGAAGGGCTTGCTGGTGGCCGTAGCGTTGAGTTCCACGAGCGAGCCGTTCAGGTACCCCGCGCTGTGCTCTTTCCACTCCAGGAAGTCCTTCACGATGGGACCGTCCTCGCTGGAAAGCGTTTCCCCATCTTCCTTCTCCGGGGTGCCGAAGAGAGCGCGGGCCTTCGTCGGCGTGATGCCGAAGGCCTGGTTCATGTTCGTCATGAAGCGCGTCCACGGAGAGTCCTGCTGGTCCTCCGGCGCGTAGGGCATCAGATATCGGCCCGATATCCATGCCGTCCCAGCCTTCGCGGGGTGCTCCACCTCATACCATGCATCGCCCGCCAGGGACGTCTCCGCCAGCACGACGAGGAGGTTGAAGTTTTGGACCTTCCCAATGATCTTCGTGTCCTGGACGCCGGGGTGGTCCCTCAGGCGGACGTCGTTGCCCGACACAATCCCCAGGGTGGGGAAGGTCACGAACCGCTCCATGGGGTCCGCCTGAGCCGTCCCCGCCAGGACCAGAGCCGCCAACAGGGCCGCCGCAAAATGCCCTCTTGTTCCGCGCATCACGGTCATCGCCTCCTAAGCGTCGAGGTAGTGGACGAAGCTCATCGACGCGACGCGCCCGCCCTTTACCTTGAAGTACAGGAAGGTCGCCGGGTCGAGCTCCCAGAATTGCCCGTCCTCGTCCTCTCCGTTGGGGGCCCCCAGCAGTTCATGGAGCTTCGTTTCGGGGTCCCCGATGCGGACCTCGCCGAAGGGCATGGTCCCCCCTGTGACGTCAACGCGATGGAGGGTGCCGTCCACGTACTCGGCCCTGTGGGTCGGGTAGGTCAGGATGACCCGGAGCCGGTTCATGGCACCCGGTTCGAACCAGAACTTCTCCTCCTTTTTTTCCTTGGGGGCGCCGAAGATGACGCGGGCCCGCGCCGGGGTGAGGCCGAAGCTCTGGGCGACCCGGACATGCATGGCGAAGGCCGGCGTCCCCAGGTCGTCGCCCTTATACGTATCGACGTACTTGCCGAACACCCAGGCCGTGCCCTTCTTGTCGGGGTGCTCGATCTCGTACCACACCGCGCCGTCCACGGCCGTCTCCCCGACGATGACGAAGCGATCCAGGTCGTTCAATCGCCCCGTGATGTTCGAGTCCGTGCTCGTGTCCGGGGCCTGCCGCAGCCGGACGTTTTCGCCCGTACAGATTCCGAACGTCGGGTACTCTTCCCCGCCCTCCGCGCCCGCCGCCAGAACCAGGGCCGCTGCCAGGGCGCACAAAAACCGTTTCGTGTCCATCGCATGATCCCTCCAGACCGTGATCTTTCGCAGGGGAGTCCGTGCCTCCTGCACGCCCATTATGCAACGTGAACTTCCTCTGCGGCAACACCCGAAAGAGGTGGTCTTTCCCGCCCCCTTCCCGCTCACGGGCCGTCAGTCCCCCTTGTCGTCCCGCCCTCCCTCCCGATCGTCCGGGGCCTGCGCCTCTCCGGGGGCCTCCACGTGCGTTCGGTCATCGCCCCGTGGCTCCGTCCCATCGACGAAGAATTCGGCCTTGTGCGCGTTCCACAGCCACAGGGCGGCCCCGGCGAAGGCGAAGCCCAGGCCCAGCCCCCAGCCGACGTAGGCGCCCTGGTACTCGCCGCCGAAGACCCCTCCGCCGTACCCCGCCAGGGCGTAGCCGAAGGCGATGACGCTGAACATGGAGAGCGTTGTGATAAAGAGCCTCATGACATCGGTGACCTCCTCCAGAGATGGCGAACCTTTCGGGATAATGTACCATAGGCGGGGGGTCCTGTGTACTGCCTCCGCCGGCCGATGACGTTCTAGATGATATGATAGCTCGTCGGGATGGGAGAGGGGCGCCGGCTTGGCCGGCATTTTCTTTCGAGGAGATGGTGCGAGTGGAAGTTCGGCTTCCGATTTTGGACTTGACGCGGGCGTTTAAGGACATCCGCGAGGAGGTACAGGCGGCGGTGGACCGCGTGTTCGACGCGCAGTCCTTCATCCTGGGGCGGGAGGTGCGCGCCTTTGAGGAGCACGTGGAGAGCTACCTGGGGCTGCCGGAGGGCGCGGCGGTGGGCTGCGCCTCGGGGTCGGACGCCCTGCTGCTGGCCCTCATGGCCCTGGGTGTGGGGCCGGGGGACGAGGTCGTGACGACGCCCTACACGTTCTTCGCTACGGCCAGCGCCGTGACGCGCCTTGGGGCGACCCCCGTCTTCGCCGACATCGACCCCGACACCTACAACGTGGACCTGCAGGACGTGCTCCGGCGCCTCACGCCCCGGACGAAGGTCTTCCTGCCCGTGCACCTCTTCGGGCAGACGGTGCCGATCGAGGAGATCGCGCCCCACCTGGAGGAGCGAGGGGTCAAGGTCGTCGAGGACGCGGCTCAGGCCTTCGGCGCGTGGCGCCGCGTCGGGGACCGGATCCTGCGGGCGGGCGCGTGGGGGGACGTCGGCTGTTTCTCCTTCTTCCCGACGAAGAACCTGGGTGGCTGCGGGGACGGCGGCATGGTGACGGCGCAGGACCCAGAGATCGTTGCCCGCCTGAGGCAGCTGCGCGTACACGGCGAGGGCGCCGCGTACTTTCATCAGGAGGTGGGGCTGAACAGCAGGCTGGACGCGCTGCAGGCGGCCATCCTGGACGTGAAGCTCCCGCACCTGGAGGAGTGGAACGAGGCCCGGTGTCAGGCCGCCGACCGATGGCGCCTGGCCTTTGAGGTGCGGGGGCTTTCGGATCGCGTGCGGGCGCCGAAGGTGCTGCCGGGAAACGGCCACATCTACCATCAATACGTGGTGCGCGTGCCGCGGCGCGACGCGATGATGGCCTGGCTTGAGGAGCGCGGCTTCGTCACGCGGGTCTACTACCCCCTGCCGCTGCACCTTCAGCCCTGCTTCGCCTTTCTGGGCGGCCGCGAGGGCGACTGCCCAGAGGCGGAACGGCTGTCGCGGGAGGCGCTGGCGCTCCCCATCTTCCCCGGCATCAAGCCGGAGGAGCAGGAGGCGCTGGCCGACGCCGTCGGCGAATTTCTGAAGGCAGAGGGCGCGCAATAGCGGATTTTCCGGCTGTGCCCTTATGTTATACTGACCGTGACGCGGCCCCTTCGGGGATCGCCGCCTGAAACTGCTTTGAAGGAGGATGAAGGTCTGTGTTCCCTTATTATATGGATTCAACGGCGCTCTTGCTGGTCCCGGCGCTCCTGCTCTCCCTGTGGGCCCAGTGGCAGGTAAAGTCCGCCTTTGACCGCTACAGCCGCGTACATTCGCGGGAGAACGTCACGGCGCGGGACGTGGCGAGGATGCTGCTCTCGCGCTTCGGGATGGGGGACATGCCCGTCAACCGCGTCGCGGGGAGCCTGACGGACCACTACGACCCCACCTCCCGTACGCTGAGCCTGTCGGAGGACGTCTACGATAGCACGAGCATCGCGGCCATCGGCGTCGCGGCCCACGAGGTGGGGCACGCCATCCAGCACAGCAGGGCCTATGCCCCGCTGATGTTCCGGAACAGCATCGTCCCGGCGGTGAACCTCGTATCGGGCCTTTCCATGCCCCTCTTCTTCCTGGGGCTCTTCATGGGCAGCCCCATGCTGCTCAACGTCGGCATCCTGCTCTTCTGCGGGGTCGTCGTATTCCACATGGTGACGCTGCCCGTCGAGTTCGACGCCAGCTCCAGGGCGCTAAGGCTGTTGGCGGAAACGGGCGCGCTGGCCCCGGACGAGCTGAGCGGGGCGCGCAGGGTGCTGCGGGCGGCTGCGCTGACCTACGTCGCCGCTGCGCTGATGGCCGTGCTTCAGCTGGTGCGGCTCCTGCTGCTCCGCAACTCGCGGGACCGGTAAGCGGATGAGGACGGCGGCTGTGCCGTCGCGCGTCGAAACGGATGGAGCGCCTGGGTGCTCCATCCGTTTTTCGAGGTGACGGGGCTTGCGGGGGATTGAAGCGGCGCTCCAGGTGCTGGAGCAGGTGCGCGCGGGGCGCTTTGCCTCCGAGGCGCTGAGGAGGATCGGCATGAGGCCCGCGGACGCCGCGCTAGCCTCGTCGCTGGTCTACATCGCTCTGCGGCGTCAGGAGCTGTGGCAGGAGGTCTACGGGGGCTTCCTGAAGGAGGGCGCGAAGGTCAGGCACAAGGGCCTTCCCCCTGCGGTCCAGGACGCCCTGCTGGCGGGGACGGCGGGGCTCCTGGAACTTCGCCACTTCGCGGGGGGCGTGCTGGTGAACGCCCTACTGGACGACCTGAAAGCCCGCTCTCTCAAGCGGTGGGTGCCGTTGGTGAACGCCGTGCTCCACAACGTGGGGGAGGAGGGGGCAAAGCGCGTCGAGGCGCTTCGCAGGAGCCCCGCCCTGGAGGACCGGGCGCTTTGGGCCGGGGTGCCCCGGTGGTCCCTGCCCGCATGGACCCGAACCTGGCAGCGGGCGGAGCTGAACCGCCTGTTCGAGCTCCTGCCCCTCTCCCCGGCGGCGGCGCTGCGGCCAGCACCGGGCCGGAGGGATGAGCTTCTGGCTCGGCTGCGGGAGGCCGGCGTAGAAGCGGAACCCTCGGACCTGTCCGAGGCCGTCCGACTGAAGGACACCCTTCTGCCGACGGAGGTGCCGGGCTTCGACGAGGGGCTCGCCACGATGCAGACGGAGGGGTCCATGCTGGTGGCGGATAGGGTGCGGCGCTGCTACAGGGGTGGTCTGATCCTGGACATGTGCTCCGGCCGCGGCGTCAAGGCGGGGCAGATCCTGTCCGCCTGTCCGGAGGCCCGGCTTGAGGGCTGGGAGCTCTCGGAGGGGCGGCATCGAAGCGCCCTTCGGGAGGTGCAGCGGCTCGGCGTGGAGGACAGGGCCCGGTTGCGGTGTGGCGACGCCCTGAAGCTTGAACCGGAGGAGGCGCCGTCCCTCATCCTGCTGGACGCCCCCTGTTCGGGCAGCGGCACCTGGAGCCGGAAGCCGGAGGCCAAGTGGCGCCTGACTTGGGAGGGGCTGGACCGGCTTGCGGCCGTTCAGAGGGCGCTTCTGGAACGTGCTTTTGCGCTCTCCGCGCCCCGTGGTATTATAATTTACGTCACGTGCAGCCTCCTGCGGGGAGAGAACGAGAACGTGACGGCGGACTTTTTTGAGGCCCACCCGGAGTGCGCAGAGCTTCCCGCGCGCCCTGAGGGGTCCCCCTTCCGCCGGGGGCGCCCGTGGGGGACGTACATCTGGCCTGAAAACCCCTGGCTGGACGGCTTTTACTGTGCGGCGATGATGAGGCTGTCATGAGGATAAAAGAGGACGGAGGCCTGATATCTTGGGCAAGATGATCCGCTGGACGTTGCTGTTTGTGGTGCTGATAATTTTGGCGTCGGGGGCCGTCGCCTTTTATACGGTGTTCTTTCGGCCCGCAGGAGAGCTGGTCATCCCGCCCCTGAGGGAGCGGACCGTCGTGGATGCCGTGGCGGAGGCAGAGCGGCTGGGGTTAGTCGTGCAGGTCGAGCCCGTGGCCTCGTCGCTTCCGGAGGGCCGCGTCCTGGGACAGTCCCCGGAGCCGGGGACGAGGGCACGGAAGAGTCAGGTCGTGGTCCTGCAGGTCAGCCGGGGCGGGGAGCTCCATGCTGTCCCGGACGTCTGTGGCCAGACCCTTGCCGGCGCTCAGGGCCTCCTGAAGGATGCGGGCTTCTCCCTGGGCGACGTCATCCGTATTAAGGACCCCAGCCGTCCGGGTGGGACGGTCATCGCCCAGAGTCCCGCGCCTCCGGCGAACGTTTCCGTGTCCCGAAAGATCGACCTCGTGATGAGTGAGGGCGGAGCGGGCCCGGAGGGCAGCGTGAGGGTCCCCGACGTCAACCGCCTGAGCGAAGGGGAGGCCCGCGCCCTCCTGGAGGGCAGCGGCCTGAAGGTGGAGGCCGTCGAGAAGGTCTACAGTCCCCTGATGCCGGAGGGGCTGGCCATCGAAACCCGGCCTGTGGCGGGGACGTCCCTGACGGCAGGGGCCGGCGTCCAGCTAAAGATCGCGACGCTGCGGCGGCCGGCCGGCTACGTGGAGGCGAGCCCGACGCCCGATGACGGCAAAAAGGCCGGCGGCACCGTGCGCCGCGTCGAGGTGCAGCAGGGGCCGGCGTCCGCTGAAAGGCCCGTTGCGTCGGGCCCCGCGCCCCTGGTGGTGAAGGTGCCGGGGCAGGAGGACGTGTTCATCGGGGACGGGACCGATGTGCCGACCGACGCGCCCATTCGGGAGGCGGACCCGAATCTCAGCGTGTTCGACCAGGAGAGGCGGACGCTGCGCCCCGGCGGAGAGGGCGAGCCCGCGCGTCAGGCTGCGCCGGTCCCGGCGACACCACAGCAGCGAACGCCCGCAGGGGGCAAGGTGGCCCGGGTCCGCTATCAGGTGCCGCTCCTCACCAGCCCCATGAGCCTCCGCATCGAGGTCACCGACCCGTCGGGAAGGCGCGACGTCGTGAACCGTCAGGCCAGGAGCGGCGAGAACGTGCGCGTCGAGGCTCCCTACACGGGAGAGTGCGTCGTGAGCGTCTACCTTGGCGACAAGTGCGTCTGGCAGGAGAAGCATAAATAGGAAACGAGCCCCGGCGGTTCCGGCCGCCGGGCAGAGTCTTTTCAGGAAGGTGTTAATTCCCAAATGGATACGACTGAGGACGGCAGGAACACGGGCGGGCAGAACCGCAGGGATCGGAGGGTCCTCCTTGCGCCCTCCGTGCTGGGGGCGGACCCCCTGCGCATCGCGGAGTCCGTCGAGTCCCTCGGTGGGCGGCACGACTGGCTGCATTTGGACGTCATGGACGGGCACTTCGTGCGCAACCTGTCCTTCGGCCCGGCCGTCGCCAGCGCGATGCGCCGCCGCTGGCCGGACGCCTTTATCGACGTCCACCTGATGACGGACCGCCTGGACGTGGTACTGCCGCTGTTCCTGAACGCCGGCGCCTCCCTCGTCACCGTCCACGCGGAGGTCGAGCCTCAGCTCCTGCACGCGGAGCTGTCCTCCATCCGAAGGGCCGGCGTTCGGGCGGGGATCGCCATCGGCCCCGCGACGCCCGTGGAGAGGATCCGTCCCGTGCTGGGCATCGTGGACCTGGTGCTGGTGATGTCCGTCACCCCCGGCTTCGGAGGGCAGAGCTTCATCGAGGAGTCCCTTGAGAGGACGCGGGAGCTGGCCAGCCTCAGGGCCTCCCGTGGCTGGTCCTGGCTGATCGAGATGGACGGGGGCCTCAAGGAGGAGAACGTCGGCAGGGCCGTCCTGGCCGGGTGCGACGTGGTGGTCGCCGGAAGCGCCGTGTTCAGCAGCCCGGATCCCGCGGCCTGCTTGGACAGGATGAGATCAAAAGTGAAGGAGGCTCTCTCCAATGCCGGATTTGGAGCGAGATAACGCTTTAAGGGAGTTGGGGCGCATGGCCGCAGAGCGGCGCGAGGAGGCGAACCTCACCATCGAGGACGTCTACGAGCGCACGCGCATCCGCCTTGAGTTTCTCCGCGGCATCGAGGAGGGGAACTACGAGGGCTTCCCGGAGCCCATCTACATCAAGGGCTTCATCCGTACCTACCTGAAGACCGTCGGAGGCGCGGACCTCCAGGAGGACTTCATGGCGCAGCTGAAGCGGGTGCAGCCCCACAGGCCGGAGCCCGTGCCGAACTTTCTGGGGAGAAGCGGTTTCCCCAAGGGTTTCAAGCCGGTGTCCCACTTCTGGCTGTTCCTGGTTTTGGTGGCCGCCCTCCTGGGCACGGGCGGCTACGTGTGGTACGCCTGGAGCAGCGGCGACCTCTCGCTGAAGAACCTCCTATCCGATCCCTTCTGGCGCTTCGCCCAGAACGCCTCGGTGGACGAGCGGGGCAGGGAGGCGTCCCTGGACGTCCTCTCCGCCGACGCGCTGTCCCTGGACGTGGCCTCCATGGAAGCCGTGCCGGTTTCCGCAGCGCCCGTCAAGGCCGAGAAGCCCGCTCCCCAGCCGAAGCCCTCGCTCGCCATCCGGGCGAAGTCGGACGTCTGGATGCGGGTGACCATCGGGGAGGACCTGGTCTTCTCCCAGACCCTGAAGCGCGGGAACGTGATCTCCTGGGACCTTCCGGCCCAGGCCCGCGTGGTCTACGGGCGGCCGAACGCGGCTGAGGTGATCCTGAACGGCAAGGAACTGGGCCCCGCGAATCCGAAGGGGAGCAAGAAGTCGGAAACGTACCTCTACCTGCCCGACGGAACCGTCCGAAAGTCCGGGGGCAAGTAGGTGTTGCCGGACTTTTTCGAGATGGAGCGCTGATTTGAACGTCTTCCTCTTGACCATGGGGTGCGCCAAGAACGCGGTGGACAGCGAGCGCCTCGGAGGGCGCCTCGTGTCTGCCGGACACCGGATCGTGGCGAGCGCGGAGGAGGCGGAGGTGGGCATCATCAACACCTGCGGCTTCATCCAGGACGCGGTGAAGGAGAACGTGGACGCGATCCTGGACCTCGAGGCTCTGAAGGGAGCCGGCGCGCTGCGGCACATCGTTGTGGCGGGGTGCCTCGTGAACCGCTACGAGGCGGAGCTGCGGAAGGAGCTTCCCAGCGTAGACCTGTTCGCCCGGGCCGAGGACTGGGACCGGATCGTGGACTGGCTCGCCGAAGCGGACCGGGGCGTGGTCCCCGGAAGGGTCCGCCGCCGCGTCGCCCTGGGGGAGGGCGCGCCCTGGACCCGCTATCTCAAGGTGGGGGAGGGCTGCGACACTTTCTGCTCCTACTGCGCGATCCCCCTGATCCGCGGGCGGCTGCGGAGCGCGCCGGTGGAGGCTCTCGTCGAGGAGGCCCTGACGCTCTGCCGCGAGGGCGCGCGGGAGCTCTGCCTCGTGGGGCAGGACCTGACGGCCTACGGGACGGACCTCTACGGCACGCCGGGCATCCGCCGCCTGCTCACGGAGCTGGACGCCGAGCTGCCTCAAGGGGTTTGGGTGCGCCTGCTCTACATGCACCCGGACCGCATGACGGAGGACCTGGTGGACTTCCTCTGCGGGCGCCGGACCGTCCTGCGCTACCTGGACGTCCCCATCCAGCACGTGGACGACGACGTCCTGGCCCGGATGAACCGCCGCACCACCGGCGAGCACATCCGCCGGATATTCCGCCACATTCGGGAGAACGACCCCCTCTTTGCCATCCGGACGACGATCATGACGGGCTTTCCGGGGGAAACGGAGCGGCAGTTCGGGCGGGTCTTGGACTTCCTGGAGGAGGCGGAGCTGGATCGGGTGGGCGCTTTCGTCTACTCGCCGGAGGAGGGGACGCCGGCGGCCTCCTTTCCCGACCAAATCCCCCGGAGCACGGCGGAGGAGCGCTACGCCCGCCTGATGGAGCTTCAGGCGGGCATCACCCAGGCCCGGAGCGAGCTCTTCCTGGGGCGGGACCTGGACGTCCTGGTGGAGGACGCCGAGGCGCCGGAGGAGGGCGCTGGGGGCGAGGTCTGGGGCCGGTCCTATCGGGACGCCCCGGAGGTGGACGGCGCGGTCTGCGCCGCGGGCACGGCCGCGCGAGGAGACCTCGTGCGGGTGCGCGTGACGGACTGCGAGGACTGCGATCTCTTCGGGACCCTGGAGGCGCGGCCGTGAGGCGTCCCCTTTCGGTGGAGGTGGCCACCCTCTTCGGGCTGGGCTTCCGCGTCTGGAGGAGGGGTGGAGAGCTGGGGTCCGGTGCGGGCACGGCGGGGTCCGCCGCGGCCTGCCTGGTCAGCGCCCTCGTCCCCGTCCCCTGGTGGGGCGTCCTCCTGGTGAGCCTGATCGGCCTGTGGGCCTCGGAGGGAGCCTCGCGGGCCCTGGGCTCGGCGGACCCCGCCTGCGTGATCATCGACGAAGTCGCTGGCATGTGGCTGTCGCTCCTCTTGCTGCCGCCCTCCTTCATCCTGCCGGGTTTCTTCCTGTTCCGGATTGTCGACATCCTGAAACCCTTTCCCGTCTCGGCGGCGGAACGCCTTCCGGGCGGCGTCGGGATCATGGCGGACGACCTCGTCGGCGGTGCCATGGTGAACCTGTTCCTTCAGGCGTTGAACGCCTGTTTTCTGCGATCGGGGTGGCTGTATGGCCTCGTGGCCGGGCTTGGGAGGTGACGCAAATGAGCTCCGCGGTGCTGGTAGCCATCGGCGACGAGCTTCTCGGCGGCTTGAGGCGGGAGGAGAACTGCGCCTTTTTGGCCCGGCATCTGCACGATGCCGGCTGGACCGTAGAGCGGCTGGAGACGATTTCCGATGGGGAGGAGCAGCTCCTGAACGTCCTGGACCGCTGGGTGGGGAGGACGGACCTGCTGGTCCTGTCGGGAGGCCTCGGCCCCACCCACGACGACCGGACGCGCGTCGCGCTCGCGCGCTACCTGGGGTGTCCCCTCAGGTCCGACTTGCTGTACGATAAGGTGGTCGGCCGCTATACGGGGGAGATGCGGCTGCTCTTTGAGAGGACCCGCGACACCCAGTCCATGATTCCAGAGGCGGCACGGGCCGTCTACAACCCGGAGGGCTCCGCCCTGGGCATCGCCTTCGACCGGGACTCCACCCACGTGCTGGCCTTTCCGGGCGTCCCCATGGAGTACGCGGCCATGGCACGGCAGGAGCTGCCGGACCTGTTCGCCGCGTCCCGCCGCTGGACCTCCGTCATCGTCCTGGGCCTGCCGGAGACCGCCGTCGTCGAGCGAATCCCGGAGGTCATTGGAGATGGGGAGCTGCACGTCTCCGTCCTGCCCGCCTTCCCGCAGGTGGAGCTTGTGATCCGCGGGGACCCCACGCGCGTGGCCGATGCCGAGGCCCTGGTGCGGTCCCGCTTCTCCGACGCGCTGCCGCCGGGTTGCCATTCCCTCGCGGAGGCGGTGCTCTGGGAGGCCCGCCGGCAGGGCAGGACCGTCACGGCGGCGGAGTCCTGCACCGGCGGCCTGCTTCAGGGGGCACTGACCGAGGTCCCCGGCAGCTCCGAGGCCTTCAGGGGCGGCGTCGTGACCTACAGTGACGAGATGAAGGAGAGGTTTCTGAGGGTGCCTGGGAGGCTCTTGGAGGAGTTCGGCGCGGTGAGCCGGGAATGTGCCGAGGCCATGGCCCGCGGCGGGCTGTGGCTCTATGAAGCGGACTTCTCCGTCGCCGTGACGGGCGTCGCCGGTCCCGGGGGCGGAACGCCCCGCAAGCCGGTGGGCGGCGTGTGGTTCGGGCTGGCGTCTCGCAAGAAGAACGGCGGGGCGGAGAGCAGGGCCTTCCACTGCCTCTTTCGCGGGGGGCGGGAGGAGGTGCGGCGACGCGCCGTGAGCTGCGCCTTGGCGGAGCTCTGGCGCACGGTCCGGGACGGACGGCCGTCGCCGATGCCGTGTTTTGCGCCCGGCGTTCGGGAAGGCGCGACGGCGTAAGGGACAGGGCAAATTTCATGCGAAGGAAGTGAGTCGTTTGGCGAAGAAGAAGGCGCCCCAGACCCGTGAGGAGATCCTGGATGAGGCGATCGGCGAGATCCGCTCGAAGTTCGGGGAAGGGGCCATCATGCGCCTTGGCGATGCCGTGCACGCTAACGTCAACGTGATCCCGTCGGGGGTGCTGCCCCTGGACGTCGCGCTCGGCATCGGGGGGTACCCGCGGGGGCGCATCATCGAAATCTTCGGGCCGGAGGGGTCCGGAAAGACGACCGTGGCCCTGTACGGCATCGCGGAGGCGCAGAAGGCGGGAGGGGTCGCTGCGTTCATCGACGCGGAGCACGCGCTGGACCCGCGCCTCGCCGCGACGCTTGGGGTGAAGGTGGAGGACCTCTACCTCTCTCAGCCGGACAGCGGAGAACAGGCGCTCTTCGTGCTGGACGCGCTGGTCCGCAGCGGTGCGGTGGACCTGGTGGTGGTGGACTCCGTGGCGGCCCTGACGCCTCAGGCGGAGATAGACGGCAAGATCGGCGAGAGCCAGCTCGGGCTTCAGGCGCGCCTGATGTCCTACGCGCTGCGGCGCCTCACCTCGATCGTCGCAAAGACGAACTGCATCGTCATCTTCATCAACCAGCTGCGCGCCCTCATCTCCACTGGCTACGGATCGGGCCCGACGGAGACGACGACGGGAGGGCGGGCCCTCAAGTTCTATTCCTCGGTCCGCCTTGAGGTCCGGCGCGGCAAGAAGATCGACAAGGGGGACGTGACCATCGGGCACGAGCTCTTCCTGAAGGTGGTCAAGAACAAGCTGGCGCCCCCCTTCCGTACGGGGCACACGAGCCTTATCTACGGGCAGGGCATCCCCATGGGCGTCGCCGTGGTGGACATGGCGGTGGACTACGGCGTCATCCACAAGAAGGGCTCATGGCTGGCCTACAAGGGCGAGACCCTGGGGCAGGGCAAGGAAGCCGTGGCGAAGTTCCTGTCGGCGAACCCGACGCTGCAGGAGGAGATCGTGAAGGAGATCCTGGCGGAGGTCGGCAAGGGCATCGGCTTCAAACCGGAGGGTGCGGACGACGACGGCCTGCCCACGGAGGAGCCCGATGGCGTGCCCGGCCCCGTGCCGGCACTGGAGGACGCGGAGATGCGGGGAGAAGAAGCGGTGGAGGAGGGGATACTGGACCTCTCCGACGACGAGAAGTGATCGGGCTGGCGCCGCGCCGCGCGCCCTTTCCCAAACGAGCCGGAGATGCGTTATAATAAACGGCAGGATTTCCCGCCGGGGCCGGCGCGGAAGAACGGATGCCCTGCGTGCGTCCGTAAGGAGGCGAACGGGTTTTGACTGAACAGCTTTTGACGGAAGGGGCCTTGACCGGGCAGGTCGGGGCCGGGAGCGCGGCGAAGGTGGCCAACGATCCCAGGCAGGATCCTAAGGACGTTGACGTCGAATCTCTGGGCGAGGAGCACATCAACCTCGTCTTTGCGCTGAGCAGCGAGGACTTTGGCGTGGACGTGAACCTTGTCCGCGAGATCGTCCGGGTCCCCTCGTTCATCACGAGGGTGCCCAACGCCCCCGCCTACATCCGCGGGGTCATCAACCTGAGGGGCACCATCGTGCCGGTCTTCGACATGCAGCTCAAGATCGGGATGCCCTCCACGCCCCTTACGGACGAGGCCCGCATCGTCGTGCTCTCCGTCAACGACGTCATGTTCGGAATCATCGTGAACTCGGTCCGGGAGGTGCGCACGATCTACGACACCCAGCTGGAGCCGGCGACGAAGCTCTCCTCGGCCATGGACAAGCGCTACGTCCTCTGGGTGGCCAAGCCCACCGATGACCGCCTGATCCTCCTGCTGGACGTTTCCGCGCTCTTTGAGCTGGATCAGATCCTCCAGGAGGAGAACGAATAGCCTTTGATCCGCGTCAATCTCCACACGCACAGCACCTGTTCCGACGGCGCCTTCAGCCCTTCGGAACTGGTGCGTTTGTTGTCCCTCAATAAGGTTGCCATCGCCGCCCTGACGGATCACGACACCGTCCAGGGGGTCCCGACCTTCCTCGCCGGATGCCGCAGACGGGGCATCCGCGCCGTATCGGGCGTGGAGCTCTCGTCGCGCTTCGAGAACGGGGATGAGCTGCACATCCTGGGTTACCGCTTCAAACTGGAAGCCCCGGCCCTGACCCGCGCCCTTGACGGCTTCATCCGGACGCGGGAGGCGCGCAACGCGGCCATCTGCTCGCGGCTTCAGGGCCTGGGGGTCCCCGTGACGCTGGCGGACGCCGAGGCGCAGGCGGGCGGAGGCGCCGTTGGGCGGCCCCACATCGCCCGGGCGCTGGTGGACAGGGGATGCGTTTCCACGGTTCAGGAGGCCTTCGCGCGCTACCTGGGCGAGGGAGGGGCGGCCTTCGTCCCTCGAGAGCTCCTCCCGTCAGAGGAGGCCGTTCGGCTGATCCTCGAGGCCGGAGGGCTTCCCGTTTGGGCGCACCCCCTGGCCTCCCTTTCGGACCCCGGCGCCCTGGGACCGGTGATGGACCGCCTGAAGGGCGTTGGTCTGTGGGGCGTGGAGTGCTGGTCCCGCGGCTCGTCCTCGGCGGATGCCCTCCTCTGTATGATGGAGGCTGGTCGCCTCGGCCTTTACAGGACGGCGGGCACGGACTTTCACGGGCGAGCCGGGGACGCGACCGGCGTGGCCGGCCGTCTGGTGGAGGACGACTTCCTCCCCTGGGCCCGCTTCTGCGGCGGCCGCTGAGCGGGCCGTCCAACTCAAAACTTTCGGAGGTGTTGCTGTTGCAGCCCTATGGAGTGGATGAACGGTCCTGCGGCAAGGCGCTCCCATCGGACCGCACCGGGACAGGCGCCGGGGGCGGGTTTTGCAGGCCCCTTCGCCCGGACGCTCGCGCGATGAGCGCCGCAGGGGTGTGACATGAGTTTTCGCTTCAGGGCCCTTCTGGCCTGTCTTGTCCTTGCGCTCTGCTGCGCCCTGTCCCCCGTCTCCGCCCTGGCCAACGCCTCCCTCTATCGGGGGGAGGAGGTCCTGGGCTCCGTCGCCACGACGACGGGTCCGCGGGCGGGGGCTTGGGTGTGCCTGGAGGACGTGGGCGCCCTCCTGGGCTTCACGGGGCTGCGGAGCGGGGAGGAGCTTCAGCTGGTCCGCGACGACGTCCGCCTTCGGGTGGTGATGAATGCCGCAGTGGCGTGGCGCGACATCTACCTCGTGCCCCTTTCGGATGCCCCCTTCGAGCGGGACGGCCGATGCTGGCTGGATGCAGGGAGCGCCGTCGCACTGTTCCAGAGGGCCGCGGGGGAGGGCGAGCGGAACCGTCTGCGCTTTCAGGCGGATAACCATGCTGCGGAGGTGTCGGAGCCTGCGGGGCCGGAGGAGCCCGCTGCCGTTCGCGTGGACGAGCCCGTGCCGGCCTCGGAAGGCGTTGCGGCAAGCCCGGCTCCCGATGAGGGCGTAGCCCCGGTCGCACAGCAGCCGGCGCGCCGCCAGGAGCGGTTCGAAACCTTCCGGAAGGACGCCCCCACCCGGCGTCCCGCCCACCCCAGCCTGGACGGAGGGGAGCTGAGGGGGCTGCGCTGGAGCACGTCCTCCGGGCGCATCCGCGTCGTGGCGGACACCAGCGACGGGGCGGACCCCGAGGTGCGGATGGAGGGCAGTGTCCTCCGCGCCCTCTTTGCCTCCGCCAGGGCGGACCTGGAAGGGCTTCCCTCCCCCTACAAGAACGTGGAGGCGGAGCTGAAGAAGGTCGAAGGAGGCGTGGAGTTGACCTTCGCTTCCGACAGCCTTCGGGTGGAGAAGATGGTGCTGGACGCTCCCCGCCGGATCGTCTTCGACCTCTTCTTTTCTCCTGAAACGCGCATTCAGGAGGTGCCGCGTCCGGCGCCTGACCGGCAATCCGCTCCGGCGGTCGAGGTCGAAACGACGCTCACGGCACCCCAAGTGAGGACCCCGGTCCCTCAAGCCCCTCCGAAGGCCCCCGCACGGCAGCGGCAGGGAGGGCGGAAGCTGGCGGTGGTGGACCCCGGCCATGGCGGCAAGGACCCGGGCGCCAGCGCCAACGGCGTGAGAGAGAAGGACATCAACCTGGCGATCGGCCTGGCCCTTGAGAGGGCGTTGAACGCGCGCGGCATCGACGTCGTGATGACGCGAAGGACGGACGTCTACCTGACGCTTCAGGAGCGGACGGACGTCGCCAACAGGGAGCAGGCGGACGTCTTCGTCAGCGTTCACGCCAACGCTCTGCCCTCGGTGAAGCGCACGTCGGGCTTTGAGATCTACCTCATGGCCCTGCCGACGGACAAGGACGCCCTGACGCTGGCGAAGATCGAGAACCGGGAGCTGGCGGAGGAGAGCCAGGCCAGCCAGGCGTCGGATCGCCGGACGGAGGTCCTGCTTCAGATCCTGGGCGACATGCAGCAGAACAACAAGATCAGCGAGAGCACGGGGCTTGCCGAGGCGCTGTTTGAGGCCGGGAGAGGGGGCGGAATCCCCATGAAGCGGGTCGCTCAGGCGCCCTTCTTCGTGTTGCGGGGGGCCGGAATGCCCGCCGTCCTCCTGGAAACGGGCTTCGTGACGAACGCGACGGAGGCCAAACTCCTGGCTCACCCCGGCTACCAGGAGCGCATCGCCGAAGCGATGGCCACGGGGGTCGCACAATACCTGCAGTAAGTTGCTGAAGGGGACTGGAGCGGGCCGGCCCGACCGCGCCGGAACGTCTTCCACGAATCATGTGAGGGAGAGGATCGAGAGATGGTACGCCGAAGCCCCTATCGGGATGAATACGAGGATGAGATCGAAAGGAGGCCGAAGCGCCCCCGCAGGGACCAGCGTCCCGTGTCGAGGCGGAAGGACACCCCTCTCATGCTGCGGGTTCTCTCCTGGCTGGGCGTCATCCTCCTCTGCTTTGTGGCGGGCTACCTCGGCACGTCCTGGCTGATGGACGCCCTAAACGAGAAGCTCCTGCTGAAGCCTGAGAACCGCATCGAGAACCAGAGCGATCTGGCGAAGCTGAACGAGGCCGTCGAGCGGGAGAGGGAGGCCGCTGCCGCCCGAAGCGGCAACGTCCAGCAGATATCCCTGAAGCTCTATTCCGTGAAGAACGGGAGGATCGCAGAGCCCGTGCGGAAGAGCTTCGTGTCCCGGCTCAAGGAGGACAACATGGCGGAGGCGGTGAAGTCTGTCCTTGTCCTGAGCGGGGTGCCGGGCGTGGACAAGATATCGGTCCTGCACGTCTTCCGCAGCGCGGAAACCACCTACCTGGACCTCTCCGCCGCCTTCGTGTCGGCTCTCGCCTCCATGGGGCAGCGAGAGGGCCTCCTGCTGCTTACGGCCATCGTGCGCACCCTGGAGGAGAACTTTCAGCCCGGCGTCCAGGTCCGTTTCCTCATCGACTCCAGGTCCCCAAGCCCCGGAGGCCCCGTGGACCTGACGGTGGTCTGGAAGATGCCCTCCCGCTCCTGACGGTCATGTTCGTCGAGCGCCTTGTCCTGGCAACGGGCAGCCGGGGAAAGTATCGCGAGTTCGCCGCCATGCTGCCACGGGAGGTGGTGGGGGAGCTGATCTTCGCGCCTGAGATGGCGCAGATCGAGGTGGAGGAAACGGGGACCTGCTACGCGGAGAACGCGCGTCTGAAGGCTCGGGCCTGGGCCGAGGCCTCCGGACTGCCGAGCCTTGCGGACGACAGCGGGCTTGAGGTGGAGGCCCTGGGAGGGGCGCCGGGGGTACTCTCCGCTCGGATCGTCCCCGGTCCGGACCAGGCGCGAAACGACTGGCTCCTGTCGCGCCTTGAGGGGCGGCCCGACCGGCGGGCCCGCTTCGTGGCGGCCCTCGCCCTGGCCATCCCCGATCGCTGGACGCTGATCGCTGAGGGCGAGTGCCCCGGGCGCATCGCGACGGCGCCGGAGGGGAAGGGAGGCTTCGGCTACGACCCCCTCTTTCTCCCCGACGGCCTGAACGCCTCCTTCGCCGCTATCCCCCCGGAGATGAAGAACGCCATCTCCCACCGCGCCGCCGCACTGAGGAACCTCCTGGAGATACTGATGCAATGAGGTCCATGAGGAATACGGCGCGTGCCTGCGGCACGACGGGCTTTATGTGGTAGAATAAAATGCGATTTTTCTCTGAGGCCAAGGGCTTCGGGAGGAACGAATCAGAACGGCAATTTTGGGAGGAATTTCTTTGCGTACTTTGCTGTCGGTCGTACACGTTGTCGTCGCGATCCTGATGATGATCGCGGTTTTGGCGCAGCAGCGCAAGCAGGGCGGATTCACCGGCGTGTTTGGCGGAGGCACTCAGGCGGATACGGGGCAGTGGCAGAGGTTCACCGGACTGACGAAGCTCACGATCGTCTTGGCGGGGGTCTTCATGCTCACCTCGCTCCTCCTGGCGATCCTGTAGCGCAGGCCGCCGCCGGCGAAGGCTGGAATGGACGATTCAGAGAGGGGCGGTGCAGATGCTGGGTTCCCTGAAGGACGTGGCGGACTTCAAGGTTGAAAAGGGGCGGTTCCTGAGCGCGACCCACGAGGAGATCCGCTCTGGGGCGACAACGGACGTTTACTTCGTCAATACGCGGGATATCCTGGCGTCGCTGGGGTGTCTGGACACGCCCGTTGCGGCGGAGATATTCACGCGCACCCACGGCCTCTTCGCCGGACTGGACGAGCTCATGGAGCTATTGCGTGGCCTTCCCATCGAGGTGGAGGCCCTCCCGGAGGGAGAGCGGTTCTCCCCGAAGGAAACCCTGGTCCGCATCCGGGGGCCTTATGGTGCCTTCGGCATCTACGAGGCCACCATGCTGGGAATACTGGCCAGCTCCTGCGGCTGGGCCACGGCGGCGCGGGAGTGCGTGGACGCCGCAGGCGGCAAGCCCGTCCTCTCCTTCGGAGGGCGTCACCTGCACCCGGCCGTGGCGACGGTGATGGACGCCGTGGCCGTGACGCCCGGCGGCTGCGCCGGGGCAAGCACGGTTCTGGGCGCCAAGCTCCGCGGACGGGAGCCTTCCGGCACGGTCCCCCACGCGGCGGTGCTGATCGTCGGGGACACGCTGAAGCTGGCGCACGCCTACGACGCGGTGGTCCCCAGGGGGATTGGCCGCGTCTTTCTGGTGGACACCTTCAAGGACGAGTGCGAGGAGTCCCTGCGCCTTGCGGATGCGCTGGGAGATCGCCTGGACGCCGTCCGCCTGGACACTCCGGGCGAGCGGGGAGGCGTGACGGCGGACCTGGTGCGCGAAACGCGCTGCCGCCTGGACCGCGCGGGCTTCAACGGGGTCCAGATCGTCGTTTCCGGCGGGCTGACGCCGGCCCGCATCGCGGAGCTGGCCACCGTGGGGGCGGACGTGTTCGGCGTGGGGAGCTACATCGCCCACGCGGAGCCCATGGACATGACCATGGATCTGAAGGAGGTCAGCGGCGTGCCCGTGGCAAAGCGCGGAAGGCTGCCGGGGATACTTGCCAACGACCGCCTCGTTCGTATACAATAGAAAAGTTTTCGGGTCAAGCGCCAGGGACGGGACTCCGGACGCAGCGCCTTCGAGGGATGGCCCCCTGCCACAAATCCCTCAGGAAGGAGCGCGGCGTTGTCGTGGCCCCGGGGCGCGCTGCCTGATTTCGGTTCCATAGATCGTTTTTTGCCTCAGGGCACTTCGCTAACCGCGCTTTACAGCATGACGTCCCTCTCCGGGGCGATTTTGAGGAGGAAGTAAGATGGCAGGCAGCAGTTCCTACCTGGTGAAGCCAGGTCAGGTGGAGAGAAAGTGGTACGTTATCGACGCGGCGGATCGGCCGGTTGGCCGTCTGGCGTCCGCGATCGCCCGAATTCTGACGGGCAAGAACAAGCCGACCTACACCCCCCACGTGGACACGGGGGATTACGTTGTGGTGATCAACGCCGAGAAGGTGAAGATGACCGGCAAGAAGGCCACGCAGTCCAAGTGGCACTATCACACGGGACACCCCGGCGGCTACAGGGCCATCCCCTGGGCACGGCTGGTGGCCGAGAAGCCCGAATTCCTACTGGAGCACGTGGTGCGCGGGATGCTTCCCCGCAATCGTCTGAAGTATGCGAGCAAACTCAAGGTCTATGCGGGCTCCAGTCACCCCCACGCCGCCCAGGCCCCTGAAACGCTTGACGTATAGTTTTTGAACAGGAGGATACTCAGATGAACAGCACTTTTAGTTGGGGGACCGGCCGCCGCAAGAACGCCCTGGCCCGCGTCAGGCTCTGCCCTGGCAGCGGCGAGCTGAAGATCAACGACCGGACGGTGGAGGACTACTTCCCGCGCCTCGTGTGGCAGTCGCTGGCGACGCAGTCGCTGAAGACGGCGGGCCTTGAGGGCAAGGTGGACGTCTTCGTCAACGCGTCGGGCGGCGGCCTGTCAGGCCAGGCCGGAGCGGTGCGGATGGGGATTGCCCGCGCCCTCATCCGGATGAACCCGGACCTGCGCCCCGTCCTGAAGAAGGAGGGGTTCCTGACGCGCGATCCCCGCATGGTGGAACGCAAGAAGTTCGGCCAGAAGGGCGCCCGCGGCAAGAGGCAGTTCTCGAAGCGTTAAGCGTTCGCGGACGGCCGTTTTAAGGACGAAGGACACGAGAGGAGGATCGCCGTTTTGGGCGTCCTCCTCTTTTTTTGTCCTCACGTCTATCCTGGACAAAAAAAGGCGGCGCCCCGCAGGGCCGCCGCCAAGATCGTTCCCGCCGATCCCGCGTTTCCAATCCGGCTATTGACGTTTCTTCCCCGTGCCGTCCTTCAGTTGGGTGCGCCAGGTGAACTGCTGGCGCGAGGCCGCAGCGCCGCTCAGCGGCAGCTCGAC
>NZ_DBHLDX010000031.1:0-22795 GCF_057312375.1 Fretibacterium sp. | reverse complement strand
AGCTCCTTCAATCGCCCCCTGAAGCGGGGCACGGCATGAGGGAAACGCTGCTTCATCGCGGAGAGGAGCGGCACCAGCACCTGTCCGTCCTCCGAGTCCAGCAGTCGGCGCAGCGCCGCATCCGAAGGGGAGCTGCCGTCGGGCCAATAGCGCAGGATCGCGGCAACGCACTCAGGCCGGACCGTAACGAGGTAGCGCTCCATCAGGAGCGGGTCCGGCAAAACGTCCCGACTGCGCAGCGCCAGCAGGCTCATGACCAGCGAGTTGGGGAACTGGCCCGCGCGGGAGGCGACGTCCGCGGCGAGGCGGCGCAGGACCACAGCCTCCATGGGCAGTGCGCCCACCAGCCGGGCCGTCTTCTCGTCCACGTCCCACCGACACAACAGGTCCGACACCGCCTGGCGGACCTCAGCGCGATTGATCAACGTCCCCACGCGCCCCAGCGCGAGGCGCCGCACCTCGGCAACTGAGGACCTAAGGCGCGACAGAACGTCGTTCAGCTGCGCCGCGTCAGCGCTCTTCGACATCCGCTCAAGCCGTCGGCTCAGGCTGCGGTCGTACTGTTCCAGCACGCGATCCACCCGCTCGCTTCGCTCCTCGGCCTGGCGCCGCTCTTCCGCCTGCTCGGCCCGGCGAGCCTCCTCGGCCTCCTGCCGCGCCCGGTCGCGGCGGCTGCGATACCAGTCCAGGAACGTGGAGGCGCGGCGTTTGACGAGGGAACGCTGCCGCCAGCCCGCACCGGACAGCTGCCTCAGCTCGTCCGGCGCAAGGCCCTTCAGGAGGGAGTAGGCGCCCGCAATCTGCTGAAAGCGCAGCGCCCCTCCCTGCCCTACCACGTCGGGATGACAGGTCAACGCAAGGCGGCGAAACGCGGAACGCACGTCCGCCTCCGTCGCCCCCGGCTCCAGCCCAAGGGCCCTCAGGCTGGCCCTGACCTCCCCGAAAAGGTTCATCTCCATCGCAACAAACGACCTCGCTCCGTCAGAAGCTCAACACAACGTGGAACCGAACTCCGCAGCGTCTCGCAGGTCAGGATACCGCTCGCTTCAAGTCCTTCACCAGGCCCTCCAGAAGCCCCATCACCTCCGGATCCGAGGGAGCCCCCTCGGCGTGCCGAAACAAGAGGTGCAGCCGGGCCCGCTGACTGCCCGACAGCAGCGTCTCAAGGCTGACCAGGGAGAGCTTGAGCTCGCGCAGGCGGCGATCGTTCTCTGCCTCCGCGCTGCGGTCGGCCTCCGCCCCCTCCAGGACCAGCGGTATGGGCACGCACGCCCCTGTCCCGCGCGTCAGGGACGCCGTGAAGCGACCCGATGCCGAAAGGAGACAGGCGAGGCGAAGCTTCTCTCCCGCCTCGACCTCAAGGTCCAGTGAGCCCAGGCGAACGCTCTCGTCCCGCAGCTCATTTCGAGACTGGTGGATCTCAAGCGTCGCGTGCCCCGGCCGCTCCGCCTCCAGGGCGACCTCCGCGTGGGCCGGCAGCACCGACTCCGATGGGATGAGCGTCAGCGTCTGCCCGCACCAGAGCGCGTTCAGGTCCCCGGAGAGCGCGTCCAGCAGAAGCCGCTCCCGTCCCGATGCCGTGTAGAGCGCCGCACCACGCGCTACCGCGTCCTCCGCACAGAGGCTGAGCCGCTCCGGCAGCGCCACCTCCCGCTCCAGGATCTCCTGAAGGAGGGGAATACGGCTCGATCCTCCCACCAGCAGCAGGTGCTCCGGCTCATAGCGATCCCACAAGCGACGCACCGTGTGGATCAGGCGCCGGATGGAGAAGCGCATCAGGCGCTCCATGTCCTCGCGATAGATCGTGAGCTCAGGCGAGGCCCATCCTCCCAGGGCAGGGGGCGTCCAGTGGACGGACCAGCAGTCGGACAGGGCGATCTTGATCCTCTCCGCCTCCTGGAGCAGCATCTGCCAGCGCACGTCCCCCGCATCGAACTTGTCCAGCAGGAGGCTCTCGCGCAGCCACTCCGCCAGGGCCACGTCAAACTCATAGCCCCCGACGGTGTCCGTGCCGACGCTCTCCAGCACCTGCCACACGCCACCCTCGCTCTCCACCGCGGAGATGTCCGTCGTGCCGGCCCCGAAGTCCAGCACCAGAAACCGCCCCTGGCGTCCAAAGGCGAGGGCCGCCGCCGTCGGCTCCGACACGATGCGGGCGTTCAGCCCTGCGGCGTTCGCCGCGCGGATCATGGCCTCCCGCTGGGGCAGGGTGAAGCAGGCGGGCACGGTCAGGACGCAGGAGGACACGAAGGACTTCAGGCACACCTCCGCGTCCTCGCGCAGCGCCTCCAGCAGGGGGACCAGAAGGTCCTGAGCCGTGCGCGGGCGTCCGTCGGGGAAGGCCCGAAAGGAGGTCCCCACCTTGCGCTTCAGGTCCCACCAGACGCCGCTGCCCCGAAGCCCCAGGCGCACCGCGTCCTCGCCCACGACCCAGGCCCCATCCTCCCAGCCGACGACGGAGTGAGTCGTCGTCATCCCCCAGCGATTGGGGATGAGCCTGACGGCGCCATCCTCGTCAAGGAAAGCAGCCAGGGCGTTGCGCGTCCCCAGGTCGATTCCGATGGCGGGCGAACTCATGCGAGACATCCCTCAAGCTTTCCCCCCTTCTCAAAGCGCATCGCCACGCGCACCGTCCGTCCGGGCGGAGAGCCGCCCTCCCAGGCCGCCTCCAGAAACTGCGGGGTGTAGCCCGCTCCATCCCCCTCCGTCAGGACCTCCAGCGTCCGGCCGATAAAGCGCCGGGCGTATCCGCTCAGGAGCTCCATCCCCACCGCAGCGGCCCCCGCGGCGCGCTCCGCCCGCACGGCAGGCTCCACCCTTCCGGGCAGGGAGGCCGCCAGGGTGCCGCGCCGCTCGGAGTAGGGGAACACGTGGACCCGCCCCATCCCCACGCGGCGCATCACGGCCGTCGTGCCGTGGAAGGCCGCGTCATCCTCTCCGGGGAACCCCACCAGGACGTCGCTTGAGATGTGCAGGTCCGCCCCCAGCCGGCTGCGGGCCGCCTCGCAGACGCGGACGAAATCGTCCGCCGTGTAGCCCCGGCGCATGAGGGACAACACCCCGTCGTCTCCGCTCTGGAGCGGCAGGTGCAGGTGCGGACAGAAGATGGGACTCTCCGCCAGCGCGTCCAGCAGGGCGCCGTCGAGCGAAAAGGGCTCCAGGGACCCCAACCGAAGCCGGTCCAGGGCCCCGCACTCCGACACGGCGCGCACCAGCTCCGCCAGGGAGGACCCCCTGTCCCGGCCGTACATGCCGAGGTGGATCCCCGTCAGCACCGCCTCGCGACACCCCCCCTCGGAAACGCGGCGCACCTCCGCCAGGACGTCCGCCGGAGGGCGGCTCACCGACCGGCCCCGCAGAAAGGGGATGACGCAGTAGGTGCAGAAGTGGTCGCAGCCCTCCTGGACCTTGATGAAGGCACGGGAGTGCAGCCGGGGAGCCCCCATGGGGAGCTCCTCCCAGGAACGGTCCGCGCTGAGGTCCGCCCGCAGGTCGCAAAAGGTGCGGCCCTGCCGGAGCGCGGTATCGAGGGCCTCGGTCAGCAGGGACTTTCGGCGGTTCCCCACCAGAAGGTCAACCCCC
The DNA here is from genome assembly GCF_057312375.1 of Fretibacterium sp. Taxonomy (NCBI): domain Bacteria; kingdom Thermotogati; phylum Synergistota; class Synergistia; order Synergistales; family Aminobacteriaceae; genus Fretibacterium; species Fretibacterium sp. The sequence continues at coordinate 19,213 of NZ_DBHLDX010000031.1, read as the reverse complement.
AGCTCCTGCGCTGCTTCCGCCTCGACGCCCTGGGCCCAGCAGCCACACACGGCCACGATGCCCTCCTCCCCCACCGCACGGCGGGCGCGGCGCACCAACTGACGGCACTTGCGGTCCGCCTCCGCCGTCACGGAACAACTGACGAGGACGGCCGCTTGGGCGCTCTCAAGCTCACGGCACACCAGCGCGCCCCTGGCCTCCAGGTCCCCGGCCAGGAAGTCGCCTTCGCACAGGTTGGACCGGCATCCCAGCACGTGGAGCCACACCGGGACACCCCGCAGCCCAAGGGGCCCCAGCCCCCTCTTTTCGGTCACGAAGCCCTAGCCCCAGGCAAGACGGGCCCGGCAGCCCCACCAGTCGCCGAAGTGAAGCTCCCGCTCCAGTTCGAGCCCGGAGGAGGAGAGGACGGACAGGAACGCTCCGCGCTCGTGGTTCGTCATGCCGGAGAAGATGGCGTAGCCCTTCGGCTTCAGGGCGTACTTCACGTCCGGCAGAAGGGCCAGGTTGGGCGCCAGAAGGATGTTGGCCAGGAGGACGTTCCCCTTGTCCTGCACGCCTGAGAGCAGGTCCCCCACAGCCAGGTCGCAGAGGTCCGGGCTCAGGTCGTTCAGCTCCATGTTGTGGCGCACCTCCTCGATCGTCGTCGGGTCCAGGTCGCGGGCGACGGTCCACGAAGCGCCGAGCTTCAGGGCCGCGATGAACAGGATGCCCGTGCCCGTGCCGATGTCCAGCACCACGTCCCCCCGGTGCACCACGTCCTCCATGAGCTCAAGCGCGATGCGGGTGCTCTCGTGGTACCCCGTTCCGAAGGCCATGGCGGGATAGATGTACAGGGGGATGCGCCCCTGCCTCTCCTCGTCCCTGTGCCACGGGGCCATGACCACGAAGGTGTGCCCCACGTTGAGGGGCGGGAACGCCTCGAGGTGCTGCGTGCTCCAGGCGCGCTTTTCCGTCCTGCGGCACTCGCCGGCGGACACCCCCGGAAAGGACGGCAGGAGGGCGCTCACCAACCGGCTCAGCTCGTCCGGGTCTCTGGAGCTCAGATAGTCGGCGCGCAGGGTCATCCTGCCCTCATCCTCGACAAGCTCGGAGCCGATGGCGCCGGTCATCGAGGCCAGGGTCCAGAGGCGCTCCGCATCCCACTCCCTGTTCTCGCCAGGGATGAGCTCATACTCAACGGTCCACCAAAAACCTCCGTCACCTTCCGCCGGTTGCTCCGGCAAAGACGCGTTCAACTCGTCAGGACACACAAGGAACACCCCCAGATCGATCGTGCCGGGAGCGTGGTCCGCTGCGGCCCAATCTGCTTAATTCTCACCTTGTAATTGTACTACGGGAGGAAACTCGAGACAGCGCCTTTTTGCAGGATGTCCGGAAAAGTCCGTCACGACGGGTCGCAGACGGCGCGCCTCGTACGACGCTGCAGGAAGTCCAGAACCCGCTCGGCGGAGAGGTTCAGCACCAGTTCTTCCGGGAACCCCATCTCCGCGAGCATCTCCGCAGCCCGGGACGTGCGCCCCACGTCCCACTCGCTGTGGGCGTCCGAGTCCACCGCCACGGTCACCCCCCACCTGGCGCAGGCCTCCGCCAGGCACAGCGCGTTCCGCCTGTTTTCCTGGCTTCCGGTGAAGATATGGGCCTCGTTGAACTCCACGACCTTCCCCCGCTCCGCCCAGAGGGGAAGGACGCGGTCCACGTCGAAGGGGTAGTCCGGCGACTCCGGATGCCCCATCATGTCGACGAAGGGGTCTTCCGCGAGGGCCAGGTAAACCGGGGTGTAATCCGTTTTCGGCCTGGACGGCAGGACGTGCTCGTGGAGGCTCGCGATGACCCAGTCCAGGCGCTTCAGAACCCGCTCCGGCAGGTCCGTTTCCCCCTCCAGGTTGAGGACGTTGAGCTCAGCGCCCCTCAGGACGGTAACGCCGCACACCTCCCGTGGCAGGGTGTGGAGGTTGGCAAAGTGCATCCATCCGCAGGTCTGCGGCAGCGCCGGGGCGTGGTCCGTTATGGCGATCAGCTCGAGGCCCTTCGCCGCGGCGGAGCGCGCCATCTCGCCAACCGTGGAATAGGCGTGCCCGGAGGCTAGCGTGTGCGTGTGCAGGTCTGCGCGCAGCTTCATCGAAGATCAATCCTCCACATCGAGATTTGTCCGTCCGCAAAACGCCGCAGACGAAAACAGTCTACTATTATAATTGAAACGTCGGTTAAATCAAATTGATTCATTTTCAATGCGCTACGCGGTTCTTTATACCGGTTTTAAAAACGATCCCGGACAAGTTTCCTCTCCGAAAACCATAAAAGGTGATAAAATAATGACCGGTATAAAATCATGGGAGCCCTATGGCAGGGGTTCAGGCGGAGGAACGCGACATGGCGGATGCGGCACAGGCGGAGAAAACGACGAAGGAGAAGGCGAAGAGGACGCGAAGCAGGCGAAAGGCCGTCGAGAAACCGGCGGAGCTCTCCACGAGGGGGGGCGTATCTCTGGAACAGACCCCCGTTCGGCCGCCCAAGCCGGCCCAGACGGCCTCCACGAAGCAGGAATCCGTCAAGGCGCCCGACAAAGCCCCCACCAAGGCTGCTGCTGGAGTGCGGCCCCGGAAGCCCCGCACGGCCTCGGCCGGAACGGCGAAGGCCGCGGAGAGCCCCAAGGCCGACCACGAGAACGCGAAGAAGCCTCCCCTTAATCATACCGGTAATAAAAAATTAACCATTTCTCCGCGCCAGCCCGAAGCCCCGGAGGAGCCATCGGAGGGCGAAAGGCGGAGGCGAGGACGACGTGCCGCTGCAGGCAAGGGTCCGGCTCCCGTTGCAGCGACTGAGTTGCCGCCCCCCGCCGTCGAAAAGCGTCCCGCGGCAAGGGAAACGCCCGCCGCAGGAAGGCGCGCCGCAAAGGAGGTCGCGCCGAAGGGCGCAAAGCCCTCCGCATCCCCAGAGCTTCCAAAAAACGGGATCAATAACGATACCGGAAATGAAAAGACAACCCAGTACGACGCCCCCGCATCCAGAGGAAGGCGCCGGGGGGCCAAAGCGCGGCCTGGCGAGATGACCTCGGAGCGCAACGCCATCCCCGACGAGAAAAAACCGGAACGAAAAAAAGATAATAAAAACGCTACCGATATCAAGAACGTTTCTGACTCAGAGCTTGAGGTTCCAGCGGGCCGTCTCGGAACCGCCCGCACGCCGGAGCCCGGCGAGAGCAGTCCCACGCCCGTGGAAGCGGAGCCCGCGGACGCACAGGCGCAGAAAGGCTCTCCCGAGAAGCCGACGGGGCGAGGGAGAGGACGGCGCGGGCGCGGAAAAAATAACGTCGATAACCATACCGGTACCAAAAACACCACCAAATTGACTGACAAAAAGGCCGAGGGGGAGCCCCATAAAGGTAATGCTTCAAGTACCGATAATAAAAACGTTTCCGTAAAAACCCCTGCCGACCATCCAACGAAGGAAAAACTCGGCCCTAACACCAAAAATGAGGTCAAAAAAAGTAACGATAACGTTACTGATAACGAAAAGGCCCCTCATGATATCACTATCGTCTCCTCTCCGCTCCGTGCGCTTCCCGTCCCTGAGCGGGCGGTTCCTGTAGAACCGCTCCCCCTGGACGAGCTCCAGCCGGAGGCGGCAGATCCCCTTGCGGGCGTGGAGCCTCTGGAGGAGCTGGACCGCGAGGCGCTGGACGATGGAGAGATCCCCTTCAGCGTTGGGGAGGCCATCGAGTCCGCCGCCGAGGCCTCCGTCCCCGCCAGGAGCGCTGCCTGCCGCCACAGCCGAAGCCGCAGAGGCGGCAGACGGCACCGGCGCACCGCCCTTCAGGCGGAGGCATCGGCGCAAAGCCCCAGGGCAGAGGCGACGCCCCAGACGCCGCACCCGGCGGAGCGGCCCGCCGCAGCACCCGCTTCCAAGCGGAAGGAGGAGACGGCGCCAGCCCGAAGGAACCCCTACCCCCCCACGGAGTTCAGCAGCGTGGAGATGATGTCCTCCCTGAGGGGCTTCACCCCTTTGGGAACGCTCTTCGTCCTGATGGACGTCCTGAAGGGGCATGAGGAGGGGCTGCTTCACGTCAACCAACTGGCGCAGGCGCTGGGCATCGGGAAGCCCTCGCTTTTGGCGCAGTTGGACAACCTGGAGGCGGCGGGGCTGATGCGAACCATCTCCAGCTCCCGCGCGGGCCGCCACATCGAGCTGCTCACGCCCAACATGCTGCCCCACCCGGACCTCTCCGTCTTTCCGGCGGGGGCGTCGGGCAACCTCCTGGGGCCGGCGGGAAACGCCCCGGAGCGTGGCGGGCAGTTCTCGCAGAAGCGCCTCGACATCCTCTACAAGTACCTGAAGGACCACCGGGTGGAGGTCACCTCCATCCCCGACGAAGGGCACCTGCCTAAGGAGGTGCCTCAAATCGCTGCGTTCCTCGGCAAGTACCTCGTCTACGTCCGTCCCTTCTACGAGATGATGAAGGCCACTCTGAACGACTGCCGCGAGTTTCGCTACTCTTTGGCGAAGCTGCCAAGCCGGGACATCACCCACACGCTGAACTTCTGCCACATGCTGAGCGCAGCGAAGTTCCTTTCCTCCTTCACCTACCGGCGCGCTCCCCAGTACAGCATCGTGGCTCAGGTGAACCGGACGCCGGCTGCCATCAACTTCCTGACCGGAGGCTGGCTGGAGCACTACATCCGCGACAAGGTGATCTCCATCCTGACGACGCACCCCGCCACGGTCAGCCTGCCCTACGCCTTCATGAAGAACCCCAACATCATCCTCCCCACGGGGGAGAACTTCGAGCTGGACTTCCTGCTCTGCGTGGGGGACAAGATCTTCTGGATCGAGGCCAAGACGGGCGAGTACGAGAACTACCTCGCCAAGTACTCCCGCGTTTCCAGGGTGCTGGGCCTGACCCGCAGCACCTCCATGCTGGTGAGCGTGGAGCCCCTGCCCGCGGAGGACAACCTCACCGTCCGCTACAGCCTAAGCTGCTGCAACCTGGACGAGTTTCCGGACGTGTTTCGCATCAACCTGGTGCGGGAGCTCCAGCAGGAGGCCGTCCAGCGGGCCGCCATGATGGCTTGAGGGCGGGGAGGAGCAAACCGCCGTCCTCGCGCTGTCCGTCGCAGCAACTCAAAGGGCCTGGGGACATACGAACGAGGGGCCGCACGCGGCCCCTCGTTCGTATGTGCTTCATGGTGTTTTATGGCGTCGATCACTCGAGAGGGATGGGGCTGTAGATCGCCCCGCGGGGGGTCAGTCGGCTTCGCATCAGCTCGATGCCGCAGCAGGTCCACAAAACGGGAGGCACCTTCTCCAGCGCTTTCAGGAGCGCCGGCGGCAGGGGCTCCCCGGTGCAGCGGGCCAGCGTCAGGTGGGGGACGAAGGGCCGCCGCTCCCGCGGGATGCCCGCCTCCGCCAGCGCGTCCTCCAGGCGGGCGGCGAGGACCGTCAGCTCCGCCGCGCCCTTCGCGCCGCTGAGCCAGAGCGTGCGGGGACGCTCCAGGCTGGGGAACGCGCCCGCGCGGGAGAGCTCCACCTCAAAGGGCGGAAAGGCGATCGGCGCCAGCGCGCGCTTCACCCTCTCGATCGCGTCGGGCGTCCGCTCCCCCAAAAAGCGCAGCGTGACGTGCAGTTGGGCCCGCGTCACCCACCTCAGCCGGCCCAGCGGCGCGAGGCGCGTCAGGAGGAGTTCCAGCATCCGCGCCGCCCCATCGGGGACCGTCACCGCGACGAAGGCGCGGATGAGGGACGCCGTGTCCCGGTCCTCAGCGCTCCGGCTTCCGCTCATCGGTCAGCGCCTCCAAAACGGGGATGACGTCGTTCAGGCTCCCCACCACGCGATAGGCCAGAGCCGCGATCTCAGGCGTCGGCGGCAGGAGGTCCGGCACCATCACGGGCATCATTCCGGCAGCGTGGGCGGCCCGGATTCCGTTGTAGGAGTCCTCCAGGACCACGCAGCCTGCGGGGTCCGCCCCCAGCTCCAGGGCGGCCTTCAGGAAGATGTCCGGCGCGGGCTTGCCGCGCTCGACGCGATCCCCCGTGAGGATTCGGTCGAAGCACTCCCCCACGTCCGTGTGCTTCAGGTAGAACCCCACGATCCCGCGGTCGCTCGATGTCGCCATGGCCCGCGGGACCCGCCTCTCGATGAGCCATGCCAGGACCCGCCGGAGGCCGGGCTTCTCCGGCAGGCCATGCTCCTCGATCCAGCGCTCCGTCCAGCGAATTCGGTCCCCCCGCACCAGGTCGAAATCGAACGCCGGGCCGAACCGCTCCTGCATCATGCTGCGCGTCTTTGGCAGGCTCAGGCCGATCTGCTCGTGCATGACCTCCGGCGTGATCGCGTACCCGTGTCGCTCTCCCGCCGCCTCCCAGGCCCTCAGGTTCAGCGCCTCCGTGTCGAACATCAGCCCGTCCATGTCAAAGAGAACCGCGCTCAGCATCATAAGCTCCCTCCTCGTCCTTTCGCGCCGCCCCTGCGGACGCAGTGGTCATGTCCCCGGCGCTCCCTACGATTCGATGTCCGCCGCGAACCCCATTGGCCCGCTCTCCTTGAAAAATCCCGCAGGCCGCGCGGTGGCGGGGACCTCCATGGGGTAGTTCCCGTCGAAGCAGGCCCGACAGTAGAGGTCCTGGTGCCCGCAGGCCTCCGACAGGCAGGCGTCGCTGAGGTAGGTCAGGGAGTCGGCGCCGATGTACTCCAGGATCTCCTGCTGCGTCTTCTGCACGGCGATCAGCTTCTCCCTGTAGGGCGTGTCGATGCCGAAGTAGCAGGAGTAGCACACGGGGGGAGAGGAGATGACCAGGTGGACCTCTCTGGCCCCGCCCGCCCGCAGCAGGCGCACAATGCGGCGGCTGGTCGTCCCCCGCACGATGGAGTCGTCCACCACGATCAGGCGCTTGCCCTCGATGTTGCTGCGGATGGGCGACAGCTTGATGTGGACGGCAGTTTCCCGCATCTCCTGGGTCGGCTGGATGAAGGTGCGCCCGATGTACTTGTTCTTGATCAGCCCCTCGCCATAGTTGATGCCGGACGCCTCGGCGTAGCCGATGGCCGCCGGGATGCCGGAGTCCGGCACCGCCATCACCAGGTCCGCCTCGATCCTCCGCTGGTGCGCCAGAAGTCGCCCGCATCGGCGGCGGAAATCGTAGACGCTGATGCCGTCCAGCACGCTGTCGGGCCGTGCGAAGTAGATGAGCTCGAACACGCAGAGGCTCTTGCGACACCACTGCGACGGGGGCAGGCTGCGCACCCCTTCCTGGTTGATGAATACGACCTCGCCCGGCTCCACGTCGCGGACGAACTCCGCGTCGATGGCTTCCAGCGCGCAGCTCTCGGAGGCCAGCGCCCAGCCGTCCGCAAGCCTGCCCAGGCACAGCGGGTGCAGGCCGTAGGGGTCGCGCACGCCGATCAGCTGGTCCCCCAGCGTGATGACCAGGACGTAGGCTCCCTTGATCAGGCTCATCGCAGTGCGGATGCCCGCCTCCACGCCGCGCTTGTTTCCGTGCTGGCAGATCAGGTTGAGGATGGACTCGCTGTCCGTCGTCGTCTGGAAGATCACGCCCGCGTCCGTCAGCATCTCCTGAATGCTGTCCGCGTTCACCAGGTTGCCGTTGTGCGCCAGGGCGATGTCCCCCATCCCGCAGCGGGCCACCAGGGGTTGGGCGCTGCGGGGGTCCGCCCCCCCCGCCGTCGGGTAGCGCACGTGGCCCACGGCGATGTTGCCCTTCAGGCCCGCCAGGGTCTCCCCGCGGAACACCTCTCCCACCAGTCCGGGCCCCTTGACCTGCATGACGGTGCCCCCCCGGTTCGCAGCGATGCCGGCGCTCTCCTGACCGCGGTGCTGAAGGGCGTAAAGCCCGTAATACACAAGGCTCGCGGCGTCCTTTTCCTTCCGATAAACCCCCATGACGCCGCACTCCTCGTGCAGGGCGTCCTCCTCATACCATTCCATCTCCGCCTCCGCGCTCCATTCCAAAGCTTGAGTTTCGGGGGACGTCCGTCCCCCGTCCTCCCCCTGCGCCTACTGCGTCACCCTCTTGAACATCTCCTGATAGGCGGCCTCCACGTGCCCCAGGTCGCGGCGGAAACGGTCCTTGTCCAGCTTCTCGTTCGTCTTGGCGTCCCAGAAACGGCAGGTGTCCGGCGAGATCTCGTCCGCCAGAACGATCCGGCCGTCGCAACGGCCCAGCTCGATCTTGAAGTCGATGAGCTTCACGCCGATCTTGAGGAAGTAGTCCTTCAGCAGGTCGTTGATCTTGAAGGCCATCTCGTGCATGGTCCTGAGCTCCTCTTCCGTGGCCAGCCCAAGCGCCAGGATGTGGGAGTCGTTGATCAGGGGGTCTCCCAGGCTGTCGTCCTTCAGGGAGAACTCCAGCGTGGGAGTCTTCAGCGCCCGCCCCTCCTCCACGCCGTACCGCTTGGAGAAGGAGCCTGCGGCCACGTTGCGGACGATGACCTCAAGGGGCACGATCTCCACGGCCCGCACCAGCGTTTCCCGGTCGCTCAGCTCCTCCACGAAGTGCGTGGGCACGCCGTTCGCCTCGAGCATCCGGAACAGGATGTTGCTCATCCGGTTGTTGACGACGCCCTTGCCGACAATGGTGCCGCGCTTCTCGCCGTTGAACGCCGTGGCGTCGTCCTTGTACTCGACGACGTAGCGCTTCGGATCGTCCGTCGCGAAGACCTTCTTTGCCTTGCCCTCATAAAGCTGTTCACGCTTTTCCATCGCATTGACCTCCCGGCCTCAAAATCAAAAGGCTCCCGCAGGCGGCAGGAGCCTCAGGAAACAAAGAGAAGTATAGAGCATCTGCGCGGTTTGTGCAGGGGAAATTTCGGGGTTCCCCCGCGCTACCCCAGCAGGAAGTCCATGGCCGACTCGAACATCATCGTGCCCCCCGTGCGCCCCGCGTTCTGGTAGAGGCCATCCCCCACCCGTTCCGCGTGTCCCATGCGGCCGAAGATGCGCCCGTCCGGCGAGAGCAGGCCCTCGACGGCGGCCAGGGAGCCGTTCGGGTTGTACTGGACGTCCATCGTGGGGCTCCCCTGCAGGTCGACATACTGCGTCGCGACCTGCCCAGCCTCCGCCAGGCGGCGCAGCAGGGCCACCCCGCAGACGAAGCGCCCTTCGCCGTGGGAGACGGGCATGGCGAACACGTCGCCCACCCGCGTGCGGCTCAGCCACGGAGAGCGGTTCGAGAGGACGCGGGAGCGGACGATCTTCGACTGGTGGCGGCCGATGGCGTTGAAGGTCAGCACGGCCGAGCCCTCCCCCAGCTCATCCGGGTCCACGATGCGGCCGAAGGGCAGGAGCCCCGTGCGCACCAGCGCCTGAAAGCCGTTGCACACCCCCAAAATCAGGCCGCCCCGCACCTCCAGGAGCCCCTCCACCGCGGACCGGGCCGCCGGGCTCCTCAGGAAGATGGCGATGAATTTCCCGGACCCGTCGGGCTCATCGCCGTTGGAGAACCCGCCGGGCAGGAAGAGCGCCTGCGACGCGCCCAGCCGCGCGGCGAACCGGTCCACGGACTCCTTCATGGCCTCCGGCGTCAGCGTCCGGACCACCAGGACCTCCGCCTCTCCTCCGGCCCGCTCCACGGCGCGCGCGGACTCATACTCGCAGTTCGTCCCCGGAAACACGAGGATGAGGAACCGCGGGCGAGCGGCGCCATGGGGCAGCCGGGGGACGGCCCGTTCCGCCGGAGCCGGCCATGCGTCGGGCAGCGAAACCAGCTCTCCTGCATCGCACCTCACGGGGAAGACGTCCTCCAGGACGCCCTCGTAGATACCCTCCAGCTCCTCCATGTCCACGGCCTCGCCGCCCAGGGTCGCCCGGCGCGCCTCCAGCACCCGGCCCAGCGCGATGCAGTCGAACTCCGCGCTCTCCAGGTCCAAAACGCCCTCCGCCAGCTCCACCACGAAGGACCCGCGGGCAGGACCGAAGAGCTCCGCCAGGGTGAGGTCGTCGTCGAACGCGAAGCCGAACCCGTTGCCCATGGCCATCCTCAGGACGAGGGCCGCCAGCCCGCCGAAGGCGGGCGTCCCCACGGCCAGGGCCTCGCCCCTGACGCGCAGGTCCTGAACGCGCGCCAGGAGGGCCAGCAGGGACTTCGGGTCGGGCAGCGGACCCCGGCACCGCGGGCGCAGCCACACGACGCGGGAGCCTGCGCGCTTGAACTCCGGCGACAGGACGCGGGAGACGTCGGTCATGCCCTGGGCGAAGGAGACGAGCGTCGGCGGGACGTCCAGCCCCTCGAAGGAGCCGCTCATGGAGTCCTTGCCCCCAATGGCGGCGACGCCAAAGTCCATCTGGGCGTCCAGGGCGCCCAGGAGCGCCGCGGTGGGCAGCCCCCATCGCCGAGGGTCCGCGCCCGGGCGGCCAAAGTACTCCTGAAAGCTCAGGTGACAGGACTCCAGGGGGACGCCCACCGCGGCCAGGCGGCACAGGGACTCTACCACCGCCATGTAGGCGCCGTCGTAGGGCGAGGCCGAGGACAGGAAGGGGTCGAACCCCCAGGCCATGGCGGAGCAGGCGCTCGTGTCGTTGTGGCCGCCCGTCAGGGGGATCTTCGCCACCATCGCCTGGGCGGGGGTCCGCTGACGCCGACCGCCGAAGGGGGACAGCACGGAGTTGGCCCCCACGGAGGAGTCGAACCGCTCGCAGAGCCCGCGTCGGGAACAGACGTTGAGGTCCGCCGCCACGGCCCGCATCCCGCGGACGAAGTCGTCCGGCACCTCCGGGGCGCAGGGCCTGGGGGAGGCGCAGAGTGCCTCCGCATGGCGCTCCGCGCCGCTCGTCTGGATGAAGCGGCGGGGCAGATCCAGGATGCGCTTTCCGCGCCAGCGCATCGTCACCCGCCCATCCGCCGTGACCTGAGCCACCACAGCAGCCCGCACGTCCTCCGCCTCCGCCAGCTCTCGAACCCGCGCCGCGTCTTCCGCGTCCACCACGACCGCCATGCGCTCCTGGGACTCGCTGATGGCGATCTCCGTGCCGTCCAGGCCCGCGTACTTCAACGGGACGGCGTCCAGGTCGATGTCCAGCCCGTCCGCCAGCTCCCCTACGGCCACGGACACGCCTCCCGCGCCGAAGTCGTTGCAGCGCTTTATCATGCGCGTGAACTCCGGGTTTCGGAACAGCCGCTGCAGCCTGCGCTCCTCCGGCGCGTTGCCCTTCTGCACCTCCGCACCGCAGGTTTCGAGGGACCGGGCCGTGTGGGCCCTGGAGGACCCGGAGGCCCCGCCGCACCCGTCGCGCCCCGTGCGGCCCCCCAGCAGGAAGACGACGTCCCCCGGCCGGGGCTCCTCGCGCCTCACGTTGGCTTCGGGGACCGCGGCGATCACCGCGCCGATCTCCATGCGCTTGGCCACGTAGCCCTCGTGGTAAATCTCGTCCACGATCCCCGCGGGAATCCCGATCTGGTTGCCGTAGGAGCTGTAGCCCGCCGCCGCCGCGGTGACGATCGTGCGCTGGGGCAGCTTGCCCGGCATCGTCTCGGCGACGGGACGGCGGGGGTCCCCCGCGCCCGTCACGCGCATGGACTGATACACGTACCCGCGACCGGACAGCGGGTCGCGGATCGCGCCCCCCACGCAGGTGGCCGCCCCTCCAAAGGGCTCGATCTCCGTGGGGTGGTTGTGGGTCTCGTTCTTGAACAGCAGGAGCCATGGCTCGCCGTTCACCCGAATGCGGACCGTGCAGGCGTTGACCTCCGCGGACTCCGACAGGTCCGTCAACTTTCCCCGCCCCTTGAGCGCCCGCGCGCCGATCGTCGCCATGTCCATCAGCGTGACGGGCCGGTCATTCCGCCCCGTCTCCTCCCGCAGCCTCAGGTAGCGGCCGTAGGCCTCCCGGATGCGCTCGTCCTCGAACTCGACGGAGTCCAGCGACGTCAGGAAGGTCGAGTGGCGGCAGTGGTCCGACCAGTAGGTGTCCAGCACCTTGAGCTCCGTCAGCGTCGGGTCCCGCCCCTCCTCCCTGAAGTGCGCCGCGCAGCAGGCCAGGTCCGCCGCGCTCATGGCGAGGCCATGGGACTCGATCAGGGCCCTCACGGCCGCCTCGTCCATCTCTCGAAATCCCGTCAACACCGGCACGTCGGGGGGCGCGGGGCAGAGGGCCTCCAGGGCGTCGTACTCCGCCAGCTGCGCTTCGCGGCTCTCCACCGGGTTGATGAGGTGCTTCCTCACTGCCGCAATGTCCGCGTCGCTCAGGCTGCCCCAGAGCAGGTAGGCGCGGGCCGTGCGCACCGTGGGCCGCCTGCACCCCAGCAGGAGCTCGATGCACTGCTCCGCCGCGTCGGCCCGCTGGTCGTACTGCCCCGGCAGGTACTCCACCGCCAGGACGTGGGGCGCCTCCGGCAGGGCCTCCAGCACGTCGTCCGTGCAGGGATCCGCAAACACCGCGCCGACGCACGCGAAAAGCGCCTCCGCCTCCAGCCCTTCCACATCGTAGCGATTCAGGACGCGCACCCGCTCCAGCCCCGCGACGCCCAGGACGCCGCGAAACTCCGCGCAGAGCGCCTCCGCCTCCCGCGCAAACGGCGGCTTCTTCTCAACGTAAAGCCTGTGAACCCGACCCATCCAGACCGCCTCCCGTCATGGCATCCCCGCAAGACCTTCTTGCGCTACTCGTCGACGCCTCCGATGTCCCCGCGGAACCGCGCGCCCTCGAAGCGAATTCGCTTCGCCGCCTCATAGGCCCGCGCGCGCGCTTCGCGGGGCGTCGGCGCCACGGCCGTCACGTCCAGCACGCGACCTCCCGCCGTCAGCAGCCTGTCCCCCTCACGGCGCGTCCCCGCGTGGAACACCTCGACGCCCGGCAGGTCCTCCGCGCCCCCCATATCGATCGCGAACCCCGTCCTGCAGGAGCCGGGGTACTCCCGTGAGGCCAGCACGACGCAGCAGGAGGCGTCCTGAGAGAAGCGGACGTCCGCCTCGTCCAGGCGCTCCTCCCGCACGGCCACCATGATCTCCAGGAGGTCCGACCGCAGGAGGGGCAACACGGCCTGGGCCTCCGGGTCCCCGAAGCGGCAGTTGTACTCGATCACCTGCGGCCCGTCCTCCGTCAACATCAGCCCGAAGTAGAGGCAGCCCTTGAAGGGGCGCCCTTCCGCCCTCATGGCCTCCACCGTGGGGCGCAGGATGGTCCTCATGCAGACCTCCATGAGCTCCGGCGTGAGGTGGGGGTTCGGCGCGACGACCCCCATGCCGCCCGTGTTGGGCCCCACGTCGCCGTCGAAGGCCCGCTTGTGGTCCATGGAGGAGACCATGGGCACGATCGTGCGGCCGTCGGTGAAGGCCAGAAGGGTGACCTCCGGACCGCGGAGCCGCTCCTCGATCAGGACGCGGTCGCCGCTCCGTCCGAAGACGCGGTCCTTCATGATGGAGGTGACGGCTGCGGCGGCCCCGACGGCGTCCTCCGCGACCACCACGCCCTTGCCCCGCGCCAAGCCGTCCGCCTTCACCACCAGCGGGCGGTTCGCCGTCGCAACGTAGGCCATGGCGCGCTCCGCGTCCTCAAAGACCTCGAAGGGCGCCGTGGGGATGCCGTACTTCCTCATCAGTCCCTTGGCAAAGACCTTGCTGCCCTCGATGGCCGCCGCAGCCGCGTTGGGGCCAAAGCAGGGGATTCCCCGCTCCTCAAGCCGGTCCACGGCCCCCATTACCAGTGGGTCGTCCGGCGCCACCACCGCGAAGTCGACGCCGCGCTCCACGGCGAACCCCACGACGGCGTCCAGGTCCTCCGCCTTGATGGGGACGCACTCGGCGTGACGCCCGATGCCCCCGTTCCCCGGCAGCGCGTAGAGGCGGCCCACCCTGGGGCTGCGCGCCAGGCGGCTCACGATGGCGTGCTCGCGCCCGCCCCCGCCGATCACCATGACGTCCATTCGTCCTCAACCTCCAAAGGATAACGCCCGATAACGGTCCGATGAAAAGGCGTGCATTTAATGATGGAACAGCCGCCGGCCGGTCATCACCATGGCGATGCCGCAGCGATCGCAGGCCTGGACGACGAGGTCGTCCCGAATGGAGCCGCCGGGCTGGGCGATGTAGCTCACGCCGCTTCGGCGGGCGCGCTCCACGTTGTCCGGAAAGGGGAAGAAAGCGTCGCTGCCCAACGAAACGCCCGTGGCGCCCTCCAGCCACTCCCGACGCTCCGCAGGCGTCAGGGGGTCCGGGCGGCGCGTGAAGCAGAGCCGCCAGTCCTCGTCCTGAAGGGGCTCGTCGGGCTGGAGCGACAGCGCCACGTACCGGTCCACGGCGTTGTCCCGAATCGGGCGGGGCAGGTCCTCCCTGAAGGGCAGGGCCAGCGCCTTGGGGTGCGCGCGCAGCAGGCGCACGTCCGCCTTGTCCCCCGCCAGGCGGGTGCAGTGCAGGCGGGACTGCTGTCCTGCGCCCACGCCCAGGGTCTGGCCGCCGGAGGCGAGGCACACGGAGTTCGACTGCGTGTACTTCAGCACGATGAGGGCCAGCGTCAGGTCCCGCCGCGCGGGCTCCGGAATGTCCTTTCGCTTCGTCGCCGGCGCGTCGAAGAGGGCGAGGTCGATGACGGGGGCGACGTTTCGGCCCTGCTCGAAGGTGATGCCGAACACCTCCCGCCGCTCCATCGCCGGCGGCTCGTAGTCCGGGTCCACGCGCACGACCGCGTAGCCGCCCTTCCGCTTCGCCCGCAGCAGGGCCAGGGCCTCGTCCGAATAGCCCGGCGCGATGACGCCGTCCGACACCTCGTGCTGGATCACGCGCGCCGTCGCGGCGTCGCAGGGGTCGCTCAGCGCGATCCAGTCCCCGAAGGAGGACAGGCGATCCGTCCCCCGCGCCCGGGCGTAGGCGCAGGCCAGGGGGGACTCGTTCACGTCCGGAGCGTCAACGAAGAACAGCCGCCTCTCCTCCGTGCTGAGGGGCAGGCCCAGCGCGGCTCCGGCGGGGCTCACGTGCTTGAAGGACGCCGCCGCAGGAAGCTTCAGCTCTCGTCTGAGCTCGCGGACCAGTTGCCAGCCGTTCAGCGCGTCCAGAAAGTTGATGTAGCCCGGCTGTCCGTTGAGCACTTCAACGGGCAGCCGTCCCTCTGGCACGAAGAGGCGTGCCGGCCTTTGGTTGGGGTTGCAGCCGTACTTCAGCTCCAGCTCCCTCAACGCAGTTTTGCCCCCTCGCCGTAGCGGTTGACGACCCTGTCCTCGTACCGGCCCCCATCCAGGGGGGAGTAGCGGACGTAGAGGGCCACGCGATTCTCCTCGTCCAGGGCCTCCCAGAGCCCGTTGGTGAAGGCGTCGATACTCGAAGGGACGTTCACCGTCAGGGGCTCCCCGGAGAAGGACGGCAGCACGGCCCCGTCCCCTGCGTAGGTGTGGATGAGGTGCCCCATCCCAGGGATGGGCTCGTACTCGAAGAACTGGCGCTGGCAGCGGCGTCCGGCCCCCGACGCCTTCAGGATGCTGAGCCGGTAGCTGAAGCCCGACTCCGGCAGGGAGATCATGCCGCTGATCCTGGGCGTGAAGTGAGGCGCGTCCGGCTCGTACTCCAGCGTGCGCAGGGCCTCCTCAAACCCCTTGCCCTTCTTCAGGAACTCGCAGATCGTGTCCGTCTGGTCCCCGTTCGCCACCACGACGTTCCGCCCGCACATCCGAAGGGGCGCGTAGAGGATCAGCGACGGGTCCTTGACCCCGGACTGGTCCAACAGGCGGATGACGACGTCGTCCTTCTCCCGCCTGAAGGCGCGGGCGCGGCTCCCCGCGCTGCGTCCCATGATGAAGTACGCCAGGACGGCGCGGCCGTTGGGCCCGCAGCCCAGGATGATGCCCCGGCCGGGATAGCGGTTCCCCCGCAGGCAGAAGTCGGAGGGAGAGGACGCCAGGCTGCGGCAGAGGTCTTCCACTGCCTGGGGCAGGATGCGCCACTCCGCCTGTTCCATCACGCGGTGCTGAAGGAGCTCCGGAGAGTCGTCCGGCAGCACGTCGACGGCTCGCTGCATCAGGATCGTGCCCTTGTCCGGCTCGGCGGTCACGAGGTGTACCGTGGCCCCCGTCACCTTCACGCCCGATTCCAGGACGGCTTCGTGCACCCGAAGGCCGTAGAAGCCCTTCCCGCAGAAGGCCGGAAGCAGGGACGGGTGGACGTTCACGATCCGCCCTTCCCAGCGCGAGACGAAGTCCGCGCTCAGGATCTGCAGGAAGCCGGCCAGGACGATGACGTCCGGCTTCGACTGGGTCAGGAGCTCCATCAGGCGCCGCTCAAAGGCCTCACGGTTGGGGAACTCGCGATACTCGGCCACGTCGGTGCGGATGCCGGCTTCGTGCGCCCGCTCGATCGCCCGGACGCCAGCCCGGCTCGAAATCACCTGGACCACCTTGCCGCTCCGAAGGACCCCGTTCACCTGGGCGTCCAGCAGGGCCTGAAGGTTCGTTCCGCCACCGGAAACCAGTATGGAAATACGTGCGTTCAGCACAGCACAACTCCCTCCTCATCTACGACGCTGCCGATCGGCCGCGCCTCAACGCCGTTCTCACGCAGGACGCGAAGCGCCACCTCGGCGTCGTCCTCCGCAACCGTCGTGGTCATCCCCACGCCCATGTTGAAGACGTGGAACATCTGCTCCTCGTCGATACCGCCCTCGCGCATCAAGAACTCGAAGATGGGCGGGACCCGAAGCTCTGCGCGCCGAATGCGTACCCCCATCCCCTCCGGGACGCTGCGCGGGATGTTCTCATGAAACCCGCCGCCCGTGATGTGGGCGAGGGAGTGGACGTCCACGGCCTCCAGGAGCGCCGTCACGGGCTTCACGTAGATGCGCGTGGGCGTCAGAAGCGCCTCCCCAAGGGAGCAGCCCAGCTCATCGACGCGCTGCCTCAGGTCCCGTCGCTCCACGTCCAGCACCCGCCGGACCAGCGAGAACCCGTTGGAGTGCAGGCCTGAGGACGGCAGGGCGATGAGGAGGTCGCCGCTTTGGACGTTCCTCCGATCCAGCATCTTCGCCCGCTCCACAATCCCCACGGCAAAGCCCGCCAGGTCGTACTCCTCCGCCGGGTAGAAGCCCGGCATCTCCGCCGTCTCCCCCCCGATGAGGGCGCAGCCCGCCTGGACGCAGCCCTCCGCCACGCCAGAGACGATGGCCGCCACGCGCTCCGGCACGTTCCTGCCCACCGCCACGTAGTCCAGGAAGAACAGAGGACGCGCCCCGCAGCAGAGCACGTCGTTGACGCACATGGCCACGCAGTCGATGCCCACCGTGTCGTGGCGGTCCATCAGGAAGGCCAGCTTCAGCTTCGTGCCCACGCCGTCCGTCCCGCTGACCAGGATCGGGTCCTGAAGCCCCTTGGGCAGCTCAAAGGCGCCGCCGAACCCGCCCAGGTCCGTGAGGACGCCCGGCACGCGGGTGCGCGCCACGGAACTCGCCATGAGCCGCACCGCCTCGTATCCGGCCTCCACGTTCACGCCGCTCTTAGCGTAGGCCTCCCGGTGCGTCACCGCGCTTCCCCCGATCCTTCCTGAAGGGCCCGATCCTTGCGCTCGACGCCCTCGGCCATGCTCGCCGCCTCCCTATCGAGGGAAGCGGCAAGCTCCTCGTCGGCGACGGCCAGGATGCGCGCCGCAAGCCACGCCGCGTTGGCTCCACCGTCGATGGCCACCGTCGCGACGGGCACGCCGGAGGGCATCTGCACGGTCGCCAACAGCGCGTCCAGCCCCCCCAGATCGGCGGACCGCACCGGCACGCCAATCACGGGAAGGCGCGTCTGCGCCGCGATGAAGCCCGCCAGGTGCGCCGCCTTCCCCGCGATGGCGATGACGGCGCCAAATCCGGCCTCCCGCGCGCCGCGGGCGAAGGCGGCCACGGCCTCCGGCGTCCGGTGCGCGGACATCACCCGGACGACAAAGGGGACGGCGAGCTTCTTCAGGACCTCCGCCGCCCTCTCCGCGATGGGGATATCGCTGTCGCTCCCCATGACAATGGCAATCCTCTTCATCGTTTTCTCTCCTTCGCTCAGAAAGAATAAATCTCACGACCTCACGCCCATTATAACCTGAAAAACCGCCGCAAGACGAGAAGTTGAAGATAGGACGGAGAAGTCCCGCGCGACGGCCGATTCGAAAAAGACGGCGCGTCCGAGGCGGCCCTCGAATTTCGCGGGCAACTTCGGACGTCCACACCCTGCGCGACCACGGCAAACGGCGCTCCTTGACAAATCCCTGCACGTGGCTGAAGATTGACCTCAACGCTCCGAAACGGCGAAACGGCCCTCGGAGGAGAAACGGAGGATGAGATGATGGCGATCAACTTTACGGAGCTCCTGGGTGCGATGGCGCAGGGAGGGATGGCCCCCTCCGCAGGCAACAGGGTGCAGGAGGCGGCCTCGTCCATGAGCAGCGGGGTACAGGGGGCCCTCGGCAAATTGTTGAACGGTGGCCAGGCAGCGGTCAGCCGCGCGGGGCAGGCGGTGGGCGGCAAGGACAACCTGGCGGCGGCGGGGGTCGGAGCGCTCCTGGGCGCGCTGTCCTCGGAGCGGAGCACCGTCGCAGGTGGAATCGGAGGGGGCGTGCTGGGGCTCCTCGGCATGATGGCCTTCAAGGCCCTGAAGGGCGCCGGACAGAACGGGCAGAGCGAGCCGGTCGCCAGCTCAGCCCCATCGGAGGACGACGCAAAACTGTTGCTCACCGCCATGCTGAATGCGGCCAAGGCGGACGGGCAGGTGGACCAGGAGGAGCTGAACCGTATCACGGCGCGCATCAAGGAGACGGGCGTCGGACAGGAAGGCCTCAGCTATGTCGTCACCCAGCTGCAGACCCCCATGTCCACGGACGCCATCGTGCAGGCGGTGCGCGGGCGACCCGACATGGCCGCACAGGTCTACTCCGCCTCCCTGATGGCCATTGAGGTGGACACGGAGGCGGAGCGCAGCTACCTGGACGGCCTTGCCAGGGCCATGGGCTTGTCGCCCCAGACCGCGCAAAACATCGAGCAGCTCATGGGCATGGCCCAAACCCTCTAGGGAAAACTACAGGGGGCCGGGGGACGGCCCCCTATCGACGATCGGCATGGTGCTAGCCAAGGCCTCTCCGGTCAGGGCTGCTCCGCAAAGGTGGACTGGAGGTCTCCGGGCGGCACAGATCCGGGTTGAGGCGGCACAGGTGGAGGGCTACGGAAACCTCCACCCGTTTCTCGGGGGCAGCGAGGTCGCCGATCAGCTCGCAGATCCGCTCGTATCGATAGCGGACGGTGTTGTAGTGAACCTGCAG
>NZ_DBHLDX010000030.1:0-23260 GCF_057312375.1 Fretibacterium sp. | reverse complement strand
TCATCCTCGGAAACTCTTCGCTGACCATCGGCCTTGCGATTGTGGCCTTGATGTGCATCGTCGCCCTCGCTCCCGAACGCATCGCCACGCACAATCCAAACGATCACAACGTGGATGCGATCTTGCAGCCTCCTTCCGCAGAACATTATTTTGGCACGGATAACTTTGGACGCGATCTGTACTCCCGGGTTGTCTGGGGGGCTCGGGTCGATCTTCAGCTGGGACTGGTCGCCATGATCGTCCCATTCATCGTTGGTTCTCTCATCGGCCTTCTCGCAGGCTATTACGGCAGATGGATCGATGCCCTGCTCATGCGGATACTGGATATTTTCCTGGCCTTTCCCTTTACTCTGGTCGTCATCGTCATCGTCGCCATCATTGGACCGGGAACGGCCAACCTTTACATAGCGATGTGGCTCGTGGGCTGGAGGACCTACGCACGCCTGATGCGGAGCGATGTTCTGGTCATTCGGGACGCAGAATACGTACAGGCTGCGCGCGTCCTGGGATACTCCGACGCACGCATCCTTCTGCGCCATATTCTTCCCAATGTTGTCAGCTCCTGTATCGTCTATGGAGCGTCGGATGTGGTGATGTGCATGCTTGCAGGAGCTGCGATGAGTTTCCTGGGATTGGGGATTCAGCCCCCGACCCCTGAATGGGGGGCGCTGATCGCGGGAGGGCGAGCCTTTATCTCAAAAGCGTGGTGGCTGACGGCCCTGCCCGGCCTTTGTTTGGCGATCGCGGGAACTGGGTTCAGCCTGATCGGAGACGGCCTCTCCGATCTCCTGCGCACCAAGGGCCGATAGGAGAGACGTTCAATGTCCGATATCCTGCTGGAGGTCAAAGATTTAAGGACACACTTCATCACCGGGGAAAATACGGTTAAGGCGGTGAACGGCGTCAGCTTTTCCGTTCGGCGTGGGGAGACCTTCGGCCTGCTTGGAGAGTCCGGCTGTGGCAAGAGCGCAACGTGCCGTAGCATCACACGCCTCATCAACCCGCCGGGGAAAATTATCGGAGGAGAAATTCTCTACGAGGGGACGGATCTGCTGAAGCTTCCGATGGATAAGCTGAGGCGCCTTCGAGGACGGGAGATCAGCATGATTTTTCAGGAGCCGATGACGGCCTTGAATCCCGTGCTCCCGATCCGTACGCAGATCTTCGAGTCCCTGGAGCCGCAGATGAGCCGGGCTCAGAAACGAGCTCGTGCCCTTGAATTGATGCACTTGGTCGGGATTCCATCCCCAGAGAAGCGAATAGACGAATATATTCATCAGTTCTCAGGCGGAATGCGTCAGAGGGCCATGATTGCCATCGCCTTAGCTTCCCAACCCCGCCTCCTGCTCGCCGATGAGCCCACGACGGCACTGGACGTCACCATACAGGATCAGATCATGAAGCTCATTGGAGGGCTCAAGGAGCGCATGAACATGAGCGTCATTTTGGTCACGCACGACCTGGGGGTGGTCTCGCAGATGTGTGACCGCGTCGCTGTAATGTACGCAGGGCACGTCATGGAGCTCTGCGATACGGTTACGCTTTTTTTCCATCCCCGACACCCCTACACGCACGGCCTGTTCCGTTCCCTTCCTCGCGGAAAAGGAACGAGGACCAGGCTTCAGCCTATTGCGGGAGCTCCCCCGAGCCTTGAGAATCTTCCTTCAGGCTGCCCTTTTGAACCACGCTGTGATTGGGCCGGAGAGTGTTGCAGGATAGGATTGCCTCCTTTAACGGAGATTGCCGAGGGGCACTTCACGCGTTGCTATTTTCACGCGAAGCTGCCGGACGAAGTGCGTTTTCCGACCCGGATGTGAGGAAGGGGTAGACGGTAACATGGACACGTTGGACAAAGATACGGCCTTGATACGGGTACGGGGGTTAAAAAAATACTTTCCCTTGAAACGGCAGCTCACGGATTTTATCTCAGGAAATCCTCAAGAGGTCCTCAAGGCCGTGGACGATATTGACTTGGATATCCAAACGGGCGAAAACCTGGGCTTGGTGGGGGAGTCCGGGTGCGGCAAGAGCACACTGGCCCGAACGATGATTCGTCTTTACACCCCGGACGAGGGGTCCGTACTGTTTGACGGCAAGGACATCACGCGAATGGAGAAACGAGAGCTGCGCAAGGTAAGGCGGGACCTCCAGATGATCTTTCAGGATCCCTACTCCTCGCTTAATCCACGCATGTCCGTGCGCGAGATGCTCATGGAGGCCCTGGCGTTCCACAAAATCTGTCACAAAACCGATATGGAGAAACGATTTTACGAGCTTCTCTCCATGGTCGGGATTGGAGCGGAGGCCGCAGACCGTTTGCCGGGAGAGTTTTCTGGGGGCCAACGCCAGCGCATCGGCATCGCACGAGCCCTTGCGCCGGCCCCCCGCTTCATCATCGCGGACGAACCGGTTTCGGCACTTGATGTTTCCATACAAGCCCAGATCATCAACTTGCTGGAGGAGCTTCAGGAGCGACTGCACCTCACCATCCTGTTTATATCGCACGACCTTCGTGTCGTGAGACACATATCGCATCGCGTCGCGGTTATGTACCTCGGCAAGATCGTCGAATTAGCGGACACCGAAGCGCTGTTCGAGCACCCGGCACATCCCTATACGGACATCCTTCTGAGGGCGGAGCCCCCGCTCGATCCGAGGCTCAGAAGCACAGAAACCGCAATCTCGGGAGAGCTGCCGAGCCCCATTCACCTGCCACCAGGCTGCCGTTTCCATCCCAGGTGCCCCAATGCCCGAAAGGAGTGTGCCGAAAGAGAGCCCCTTTTGAGCGGCATCGGCAGCGGGCATTTCGCCGCCTGTCATTATCCCCTTCTCTGAGGGAGGGGGTAAAAAGAGAGGAAGGGGCTGCCTCTATCGGTGCCCCTTAACACCTCTCCAGTTCCTGCGCCAGGGACAGCAATCGATTGCGCTGAGCGAGGATATAACGGTCGAGGACGAACTTTGCCCTGTCCGTAAGCGATTGGGTGGCCAGGGCTTCCAGCGGCAGGGACAGACCAGGCACGTACGCCTCCCCCATGCGGAAGTCCTGAAAATAAGGGGCCCGCTGGCAGTAAAGAGCTTGATTCAATCTACGAATCACGAATAGGCGTTCCTTCAGACCGCTTTTCCCCGCCAACCGCTCACGACTGCTCTTCAGAGAAATCAAGATGGAATGCAGGCCCGGAACTTGCCTGTCGTCGATTTTTTCGAGCTCTCCGATCAGACGATCCCACAGAGCCCTGTCGTCCGGGAGCCAGCCGGGCTCCAAAATACGGTGGGTTCCCAGAGCATAGAGACGGCAGTCCTGCATCAGGACCTTCATATCGTGCTTGCCGAAGGTGTCCTCCTCCGTATGCCACCACCAGGGCATCCCCCCTTTGCCGCTGGCATGAGGGGAGTCCGGCGCGGTCTGGGAGGACCATATGAAGCACGAGGACACGCCGATATTATAGAAGGATTGATCGTAGGAATTGACCGGGCCGAAATGCTCTCCGTCCTGCCCTGTGACATCCCGCACCGCACCGCGCGCCAATGCCATGAAGTCCGGCGTTGCGGCGACCTGAGAGAAATCTTCGGACCCCTTTGCTCCGGGGACATCGGCGTTGATATAACAAAGACAGTGTTCGTCCAACTCCCCAAAACGCTCGAGCGCATAGTTGGAGGACCCCGCGTACTTGGAGAACTCGTGTCCCGACCACCAGCAGAAGCGCAGGCCAAAAGGCCGCCGCTTCAGGCTCGAAAAGCGTAAGGCGAGGGCCAGCATCAGGGCGCATCCCGTCCCATTATCCGTTGCGCCGTGATGTTTGGCATCCATGTGAGAGCCCAACAGGACAAAATAGGGGGAGTCCCCGGGAAGACGCGCCTCCAATAGAGGAAGCTCCTTGACCTCGGACTTGGAACGGCCGCGGAGCTCGATGTCCAGATCTCCTGATGCGGCAAGTTCCATCAACCGATTGCCTCCTATATGATTGACGGCAAAGACGGGAATCTTCGGATAGAGCTCGACGTCCTCTGGAAGGGCCGCCCCCCAGCCCGCACACACGGCGCTCTCGTGGATGACGTCTTCGTCGCCATACGGCCAACAGAAGACATAGGCAAAAGCCCCGCGCTCGAAAGCATCTCGGATCGCAACGGCGGATCTGGTGGTGCTCAGGACAATTTTACCCTCCAGGTCCCTTGCGGACCGGGAACTGCGGTCGGCAAACCAGGCGATGGAGTCTGGCGGAAAGCTTTCTGGGGGAACGAAGACTGCCTTCCCCCGAACGGGCTTCTCCCAAACGTCGGGCGAGTACCCCCAAATCTTCACGGGAAGGGATTCCTCTTTCCCCTGGGACCAAAAGCGCATCCGCGCTTCCCCAAAGGAAAATGTCCATGCAGGAAAGGTTGTCCTCGAGGGGTTCATGCCATTCTCTTCCAGGCGACTGGCCACGTAATCGTGAGCCAACCTCTCTCCTTCGCTGCCCGAGGGGCGTTCGTATCGGGTAATCTCCCTGAGGTCCCGCTCAATCTCCGTCCCATTCAGCTTTGACAGAAAATCCCGTTCGGTATCGTTCAGCATGGTCGTTCCTCCCTAATACAGCACTTTTGTTTACGCACGAGGACAGGACGCTACAAGGCGGCCGTAAAGCGTTCCAGGGCGTCCATGGCCCTCATGAGGCTCTCCATGGCCTGGGTGCAGGCGATGCGGATGTGCCCTTCCCCGCTCTCCCCAAAGGCGTTGCCCGGCAGGACGCCGACCCCCGCTTCCCGCAGGGCGCGCAGGGCAAACTCCTCGCTGGAGAGCCCCGTCCCACTGACGTCCGGGAACAGGTAGAAAGCCCCTTCCACCGGCCGGCATCGGACGCCCTTCATCGCGTTCAGCCTGGCCTCCGTCGCCCTGAGCCTCTCCCCGAAGACGGCCCTTCGTTCCTCGACCTTCGCGTCCTGCGTGTTGAGCGCGTAGGCGGCACCCTTCTGGGCGAGCGTACACACGCCATAGGTTTGAGAGGAAGACAGGAGGCACATCGTGGAGGCCACGTCAGGCGGCGTCATGGCATAGCCCAGGCGCCATCCCGTCATGCAGTGGCTCTTGGACACGCCGCCGATCGTGATCGTCCTCTCCCGCATCCCCGGAAGGGAAGCGAAACAGACGTGTTCGCCGTGAAAGACCAGGGACTCGTAGATCTCGTCGCTGATCACGAGCAGGTCCCTCTCCGCGGCGAAGGCTGCGATCACCTCCAGTTGCTCGCGGGAGTACACGCTGCCGGAGGGGTTCCCGGGCGAGTTGACCACGATCCCGCGCGTCTTGGGCGTCACGGCCCTCATCAGGTCCTTCGCGGTGGGGGCAAAGTTGTTCTCCTCCCTGGTGGGGACCCCAACGGGGACGCCCCCGCAGTCCCGAATCTGCACCGCGTACACCGTAAAATAGGGCTCCAGCAGCAGGACCTCGTCACCCGGATCCAGCAGCGCGTCAAAGAGCAGCTGCGTCGCCTGAAGGGCCCCGTTCGCGACGACGACCTCCTCAGGGCTCACCTTGAGGCCATGGTGCCGCTCCCAATAGCCGCACACCGCCTCGCGCAGGTCGCGAAAGCCCTGAAGCGGGGGATAGTGCGTGCTGCCCGCCCGTGCGGCCCGCGCCGCGGCGTCGATGATGTCCGGCTCCGTCGTGAAATCCGGCTCGCCGATGCTGAGGTTCAGGACGCCCTCCATCTGGGCGATGGCCCGAAACATGCGCATCATGCCAGACGGCTTAAACTTGCTGAAACGCTCCGCCACTCTCATTCAAAATCCACTTCCCTTCACAAAGGCTGCACTGCTGGAGGGACCCCTTATTTTCGATGGTCTTTGATCGCTTCCAACAACTTCTTAAGGTCAACCGCACTCCCTTAGACAAAAGGGGCGGAGAAGCCCCCGCCCCCAAGCAAACCGACGTCTTCCGAAAAAGAAGGCGCTCCGTTATTTCTTCGCCAGGTACTCGTTGATGTTGGCGGCCGCCTTGCGCCCCTCGCCCATGGCCAGGATGACGGTCGCCGCCCCGAGGACGATATCGCCGCCCGCCCAGACCTTGTCCAGGCTGGTCCTCTGCGTCTCCTCCTCGACGATGATGTTGCCGCGCTTGTTGACGTTCAGCCCCGCGGTCGTCTTCGCCATCAGGGGGTTCGACATGTTGCCCAGCGCGACGACTGCGGCGTCGATCTCCAGCACGTGCTCCGTGCCGGGCTTTGCCACCGGGCTGCGGCGGCCCGACGCATCGGGCTCTCCCAGCTCGTAGTCCAGCAGCTCGACCCCTGCGACGCGCCCTTTCAGGGCCCTGTCCTCCGTCTCAAGGGGAATGAAGCGGGTGGGGTTCTGCAGGAAGAGGAACTCGACGCCCTCCTCGAAGGCGTGCTCCACCTCCTCGGCGCGGGCCGGCATCTCCGCACGGGTACGGCGGTAGATGCAGTAGACCTTCTCCGCCCCAAGGCGGTAGGCCATGCGGGCCGCGTCCATCGCGACGTTGCCGCCGCCGAAGACGGCCACGCGCTTCGCCTGATAGAGGGGGGTATCCGCCTCTTCCGTGTCGTAGGCCTTCATCAGGTTGGCGCGGGTGAGGTACTCGTTGGCGCTGAAGACGCCGGTCAGGTTCTCTCCCTCGATGTTCAGGAACTTGGGGAGGCCTGCGCCCGTCCCGATGAACACGGCATCGTACCCATCGGTTTCGAGGAGCTGCTCCAGGGTCTCTGTGCGCCCCACAAGGAAGCTCGTCTCGAACTTCACGCCCATCTTCTTGAGGTTCTCAACCTCTTTCGCCACGATCTCCTTGGGAAGACGGAACTCAGGAATGCCGTAGACCATCACGCCGCCCTGCTTCTGAAGCGCCTCGAAGACCGTGACGTCGTGTCCCGCCCTGCGGATGTCCGCCGCCACGGTCAGCCCGGCCGGGCCCGAACCGATGACGGCGACCCTCTTGCCCGTCGGGGCAGCCGGCGTGGGGACGGTGGTCTTATTGTTGTTTCGCTCCCAGTCCGCCACGAAGCGCTCCAGGCGCCCGATGGCTACGGCCTTCTCCGTGGACTTCAGCATCTTGCCCACCGTGCAGAAGCTCTGGCATTGCTTCTCCTGGGGGCAGACGCGACCGCAGATCGCCGGAAGGAGGTTCGTCTCCTTGATGGTGTCCACGGCAGCCTTAAAATCGCCCTTCTGAATGTGCGCGATGAAGTCCGGAATGTGGACCCCCACGGGGCAGCCCTTCACACAGGGCTGATTCTTGCAGTTCAGGCAACGCTCCGCCTCAACCCTGGCCTGCTCCACCGTGTAGCCCAGCGCCACCTCCCCCATCTCGCGGGCCCTCTTGACCGGATCCCGCGACGGCATCTCCTGCTGCGGGATGGCCGCCCTGTCCTTGGGGGTCAGCGTCTTACCCTGAATCTCGCCCCAGAGTTTCTCGGCCTCCTGGGCCAACATTTCGGTCGTCTTGTGTTCCATCGTCATGCCCCCGCCTTCGCGTCCAAGCCAATGCGGCACTTGTGGTACTCCTCCTGCTCCCTAGCGCGAAACGCCCCCATGCGCGTCATCATGTTGTCGAAGTCCACCTTGTAGCCATCGAACTCCGGGCCGTCGACGCAGACGAACTTCGTCTCGCCCCCGACAGAGACGCGGCAGCCGCCGCACATGCCCGTGCCGTCGATCATGATCGTGTTCAGGGACACGGTGATGGGAACGCCGAAGGGCTTCGCGGTGGCCACGCAGAACTTCATCATGATGGGAGGCCCGATGGCGACCACCTCGTTGGGCAGGGCGTGCCCGTCCTTGCCCTCGCAGATCTCCTTCAGCGGCTCGGTCACCAGGCCCTTGCGCCCGTAGGTGCCGTCGTCCGTGACGACGATGACCTCGTCCGCGATGGCCCGCATCTCGTCCTCAAAGATGACCAGGTCCTTAGACCGAGCCCCGATGATGGTGATGACCTTGTTGCCCGCCTTCTTGTGGGCCTGTACGATGGGATACATGGGCGCGACGCCGATGCCGCCGCCCACGCAGACCACCGTCCCCACCTTCTCGATGTGGGTGGGACTGCCGAGAGGCCCAAGGAGAACGGGGATCTCGTCGCCCACCTCAAGCTGCGACAGCTTGAGCGTCGTCGCCCCCACCGTCTGGAACACGAGGGCGATCCAGCCCTCCTCCGCGTTGGCGTCCGCGATGGTCAAGGGCACCCTCTCTCCCAGGTCCCGATCGATCTGGAAGATGATAAACTGCCCCGCCTTCCGGTTCCGCGCGATCTCCGGCGCCGTCACCTTGAAGTAGTAGACGCTCTGACCCCTCTCAAGGTCATGAGAGAGCTGCCTCTTCTCCAGTATCTTATGCAAATGACCTTCCCCCTCCAAGATAATATGCACTGCTGAACTGCAAAGGCTCCGTTAGAGCCCCCACAGCAAAGAGCTCTCGAGAATATGACCTGCTACGACAAAAAACAGGACGACGTCCTGCACCCTCCTATGATAAGCCATTCTTCCACATAAAACAAGAATCCAGATACGTTTATGCATCAAAAAGCCTTAAATTCTTAAAATTGAAATAACATATTGGAGGCCCCTCAACTCGCCGGCGCACCTTTTTGACGTCCTTCATTGCTTTGTCGCTGCTGTATTTCTATTCATAAATATGTTAAGATACCCGCAGGATGGGGCCGCGTCCCCTGAAAGAAACTGGACCCTGAGTGCGGCGTAGACGTTTTGAGTGCTTATGTTTGGAGGGGTTAACGATGACTGAAAAGACCTTGCTGTCGCTTGCTTATGGGGCCGCGTTCCCGGAGAAGAAAGGGGCCGTCACCTTCACGGACCTGGCCGCCCTGACGCCCAGATTCCAGGCCGGAGATGCGTGGCTGCGAGAGAACGCGGCTGCGGGCAAAGAGGGATTCGGCTGGATGAACCTCGCCAAACGCAACGTTGACGACGTGCAGACGATGGCGCGTTGGCTCTCCACCCGAGAGTCCGTCATTCAGGTGGGGATCGGCGGCTCCGCCCTGGGCAATCAGATGCTGCACAACGCGCTCCTGCCCCCCTTCTGGAACGAGATCCCCCAGGCCAAGCGCGGCGGTCCCCGCTTCTTCATGTCCGACAACGTGGACCCATCGGAGAATCGCGCGATCTGGGACCTCATCGACCCGGAGAGCACGGCCGTCGTCGTCGTCAGCAAGTCGGGCAGCACGGCGGAAACGGCGTCGAACTTCCTCTTCTTCTGGGAGAAGCTGCGGGACACGCTGGGTGAGGCCGGGGCCCGCGAGCGCGTCATCGCCATCACGGACAAGGAGCAGGGCGTCCTGCGTCCCTTCGTGGACGAAACGGGCTGCAAGAGTCTGATCCTGCCAGGCGACGTGGGCGGGCGCTTCTCCGTGCTCACCTGCGTCGGCCTCCTGACGGGCTGGGCCCTCGGCATTGACGGCACGGAGCTCCTGAAGGGCTTAGGAGAAATGGACGGACGGATCGCCGGCGCCCAGTCCGTGCTGGAGAACCCGGCCTGGGTCCTCTCCGGGCTGAACTACCTGCACATGAACGCAGGACGCGGCATCAGCGTCCTGATGCCCTATTCCGATCACCTCGAAAAGTTTGGCGAGTGGTTCGCCCAACTGTGGGGCGAGTCCCTCGGCAAGGAGGGCAAGGGCTCCACGCCGGTTCGTGCGCTGGGCGCCATCGACCAGCACTCCCAGATCCAGCTCTACACGTCGGGGCCCGACGATAAGCTCTACACCATCCTCACCGTGGAGCAGGACAAGCGCGACATCGCCCTACCCGCCGCTCCGGAGAAGGCCCTGAAGAAGCTCTCCTACCTCTACGGAAAGTCCATGGATAAGCTGCGCAACTTCGAGGCCGAGGCCACGGCAGCCGCGCTGCACAAGGTGGGGCGCCCCGTCGCCATGCTCTCGATCCCCGCGCTGGACGCGCGCCGCCTGGGCGCGCTCATCCACTTCTATGAGTACGTGACGGCCATGACGGGGTGGTTGCTGAACGTCAACCCCTTTGACCAGCCGGGGGTCGAGCAGGGAAAGAAGTACACCTACGGCCTGATGGGCCGGGAAGGCTTCGAGGCCGACGCAGAGGAGGTTCGAACCCTCTCCGCCAGGACGACCGAGCGCGTGGCCGGCCTCTAGCCGACGCCCGCCCGGCGCACCATCGACAAAAAACAGAAGACGGGGGCCGCCTGCCGGTGGCCCCCGTTCCTTATCCTTAATCTCCGCCGAGGTAAGCCCTCTTGATCTCCGGGGAGGCGAGGAGCTCCTGGCCCGTGCCCGTGGTGACGATCTTCCCCGTCTCCAGTACGTAGCCGCGGCTCGCGATGGAGAGCGCCATCCGCGCGTTCTGTTCCACCAGCAGGATCGTGGAGCCATGCTCGTTCAGGTTTCTGATGATGTCGAAGATCTGCTCCACCAGAAGGGGAGCGAGGCCCATGGAGGGCTCGTCCAACATCAAGAGCCTGGGACGGCTCATCAACGCTCTGCCCATGGCCAGCATCTGCTGTTCGCCGCCGGAGAGCGTGCCCGCCACCTGGCGGCGGCGCTCCTTGAGCCGCGGGAAGAGGCCATAGACCATCTCCAGGTCCTCCGCGACGCTGCCGTCCCTCCCCATCCGCACGTAGGCTCCCATCTCCAGGTTCTCCTTCACGGTCATCTGCAGGAAGATGCGCCGCCCCTCCGGCACCTGAGCCAGTCCCCGTTCCACCACCTTATGCGGCGCCGTGTGCGCCAGCCCCTGCCCCAGGAAGGACACGGTACCGCTTTTGGGGTGCAGCAGGCCCGATATCGTGTTCAAGGTCGTGGACTTGCCCGCGCCGTTCGCACCGATCAGCGTAACGACCTCCCCCTCCCTGACGTCGAAGGAGATTCCCTTGATCGCGTGGATGCTGCCGTAGTAGACGTGAAGGCCCTCCACCTTCAAAATGGGGTCCATGGCTATGCCCCCTCCTGTCTGCCCAGGTAGGCCTCGATAACCGCCGGATCGGACTGGATCTCCTCCGGCGTGCCCTTGGCAATGACGTGTCCGAAGTTCAAGACGCAGATGCCCTCGCAGATGTTCATGACCAGGTTCATGTCGTGCTCGATGAGCATGATGGCGATCTGAAACATGTCGTGCACCTTGCGGATGCTCTCCATCAGCTCCACCGTCTCCGAGGGGTTCATCCCCGCTGCGGGCTCGTCCAGCAGGAGAAGGGATGGGTTCGTGGCCAGCGCGCGGACGATCTCAAGACGCCTCTGCGCGCCGTAGGGCAGGGAGCCCGCCCTAACGTCCGCCATGTCCTGCATGTCGAAGATCGAGAGCAGCTTCAGGGCGCGACGGTGGGCGGCGCGCTCCTCCCGTCGGAACTTCGGCAGGCGCAGCACGGCGCTCCACATGCCATAGTGCATGTCGTTGTTCATGGCGACCTTCACGTTGTCCGCGACGCTGAGGTTGCCAAAGAGGCGAATGTTCTGGAACGTGCGCGCGATGCCCGCCCGGTTCACCTGCACGGTGGTCATGCTGTTGGTGTCCTGCCCGTCCAGCAGGATGGTGCCCGACGTGGGCTGGTACACCTTCGTCAGCAGGTTGAAGACCGTGGTCTTGCCCGCGCCGTTGGGCCCGATGAGCCCGGCGATCTCCGTCCGTCCAATGGTCAGGTTGAAGTTCTCCACCGCCTTCAGCCCCCCCAGCGTGATCCCCAGGTTGACACATTCCAGGATCGGGGCGCGGCCCGCGTCCCGATCGGGAATCACGGCATTGGACGGGACGGGAACCAGCCGCGTCTTCCTCCGCTTAAAGGGCATGTTCGTCCTCCTTCCTTGCACGCCTCACAAAGGGGTTGAAGCGCGTCAAGAACCCCTTAACCGCAGCGTTGTTCGTGGCCAGCATCACCGCGATCAGCACGACGGCGTAAAGCAGCATCCGATAGTCCGCGAACTGGCGCAGCTTCTCCGGCAGGATCGTCAGGGCCGCGGCCGCGACGATAGACCCCAGAATGTTCCCCTGGCCGCCCAGCACCACGAACACCAGCACCAGGATGGAGGTGTTGAAGTCGAACTTGTTGGCGACGATCGTGGAGTAGTTCATGGCGAAGAGGGCCCCTGCCGCCCCGGCCAGCGCCGCGGAGGTGACGAAGGCCATCATCTTGTAGCGGGTGATGTTGATCCCGACGCTCTCCGCTGCGATGCGGTCGTCCCGGATGGCCATGAACGCGCGTCCAGCGCGGCTGTTCATCAGGTTGTACACCACGGCGAGCGCGATCATCACCAGGATGAAGCCCGCCGTGAAGGTGGATATCTTCTGGATGCCGCCGATGCCCATGGGGCCCGCAATGATGAGGCGTCCACCGGGCAGGAGGCGCGTGTTGTCGCTCAGCATGCTGAAGCTGATGCCGCCCGAGTCCATGCCCAGGTAGAAGTTGTTGAAGACGCTCTTGATGATCTCCCCGAACGCCAGCGTCACGATGGCCAGGTAATCTCCCTTCAGCCGCAGCACGGGGATGCCGATGAGGAATCCCGCAGCGGCGGCAAAGCCCGACCCGATGAGCATGGCGACGGCCAGCCTCGCGGGGGCGAAGGGGATGAGGTTTTGCAGCATGATGGCCGAGGCAGCGCCGGTAAAGGCCCCGACGGACATGAAGCCGGCGTGTCCCAGGGAGAGCTCTCCCAGGATGCCCACCACAAGGTTCAGGGCAATCGCCATGACCATGTAGGCGCAGACGGGGACCAGCATCCCCCGCATGGTGGAGCTGAGAAGGCCCGTTGTGCTCAGAATCTGCATGAGGCCGTAGGCCGCCACGACGACGACGTAGGTGGTGAAGATCCGTCGCGCCTCCGCCCGTTTCAGGTTGACAAACCTTTTTATCGTCATCGCGCTACACCTTCTCCTGAACCTGTACGCCGAGGAGCCCTGCGGGCTTCACCAGGAGCACCACGATCAGAACGGCGAACACCACGGCGTCCGAGAGCTGCGTCGAGATGTAGGCCTTCGCGAAGATCTCGATGACGCCCAGCAGCAGGCCTCCAAACAGGGCTCCTGGGATGGAGCCGATGCCGCCGAAGACCGCCGCCGTGAAGGCCTTGATGCCGGGCATGGAACCCGTCGTCGGCATCAGGGTCGGGTAGGCGGAGCAGAGCAGCGCCCCCGCCACGGCAGCCAGCCCCGAGCCGATGGCGAAGGTCATGGAGATCGTGGCATCGACGTTGATCCCCATCAGCTGCGCGGCCCCCTTGTCCTCCGAGCAGGCGCGCATGGCCTTGCCCATGCGGGTCCTGCCCGTAAACCAGGTCAGAGCCAGCATGATGACCACGCAGGTGACGATGGTGACGATGGTGACGTAGGAGATGGAGAGCTGCCCGCCGAAAAACTTCAGGGTCCCCTTTCCCACCACCGAGGGAAAGATCTTGGGGTTCGACGTCCAGAGCAGGAGCGCCGAGTTCTGCAGAAAGTAGCTGACGCCAATGGCCGTGATGAGCACCGCCAGGGACGGCGCCTGACGCAGGGGCTTGTAGGCCAGGCGCTCCACGATGATGCCCAGAATCGTGCAGACGAACATGGCAAGCGCCACCCCCGCCACGGCCGGAAGCTGATAGCGGGCGACAGCGTAGAAGCAGACGTAAGCCCCCACCATGATGACATCTCCATGGGCGAAGTTCAGCATCTTCGCGATGCCGTACACCATGGTGTAGCCCAGGGCGATGATGGCGTAGATGCTGCCCAGGCTGATCCCGCTGATGATAAAGCTTAAAAAGATCATGAACGCACCTCTCAAAACCGAAACCGCGCAACGGCAGTCGCCGTCGCCCCCGAATCCTCTCCTCCGGCAGGGCGCGTCCAGCAGGTCGGGACATGCCGGCGCACTGGACGCACCCCCCAAAAGGAGCGCGGGGAGGGCGGCCACCCTCCCCCGCTGACGGTTGAGGCTAGTCGAGCCCCACGTAAGCGCCATCCTTGATGACCATGCCCTTCGGGTCCTTCGTCACCTCGCCGGCCTTGTTCCAGGTCATGTTGGTCCCCGTCAGTCCGGAGAAGGTCATGGAGGTGAACTGCTCGATCATGAGGCCGCAGAGCGTCTGGGCGTCCATGTCGGGCGTCGCCTTGGCGTTCTCAAGGGCCATCTTGAAGGCGTAGACGCAGTCATAAGCGTCGGCCGCAAACTGGTTCGGCACGTCCTTGCAGCGCTTCTTGTACTCCGCCACGAACTTTGCCGTGCGCTCGTCTTCCGAATCCGCGTTGAAGGGAGTCAGGAGCATCACTCCCTCGGCCAGTTTCGTGTCGAAGCCCTCCATCGTCAGAATGCCGTCCATGCCGTCCACGCCGAACCATCGGGGCGTGTACCCCATGCCGGCCGCCTGAGCCAGGATCAGGGATGCGTGCTGATAGTACATGGGGAGGAACACCAGCTCCGCTCCGTTCTTCTGCGCATCGGTGAGCTGCACGGAGAAGTCCGTGTCGTTGCCGTCCGCAAAGGTCGTGTCACTGACGACCTCGATGCCCAGCTCCTTCGCCTTGGCGACGAAGGTATCGTGGATGCCCTTGGAGTACACGTCGTCGTTCTTCCAGATGACGGCGACCTTCCGGGGCAGGCCCTTGTTGACCATGTACTGCGCGGAGGCAGAGCCCTGGTTGGGGTCCACAAAGCACATCTGAAACATGTTGTCCTTATTGGCCGTGACGGCTTTCGCGGAAGCGGAGGGCGTCAGCGCAAAG
Organism: Fretibacterium sp.; assembly: GCF_057312375.1. NCBI lineage: Bacteria > Thermotogati > Synergistota > Synergistia > Synergistales > Aminobacteriaceae > Fretibacterium > Fretibacterium sp. Next base: position 8,609 of record NZ_DBHLDX010000030.1, on the reverse strand, counting down.
ATGCGATCGTTAAAGGTCTCTGCAGCCGTGGCCTCGCAGGGCTTTGAGGTGACAGCCCCCATGGAGAGCTGCATCCCCCAGTCCTTCAGGAGGTTGTAGGCGTTCACGGCCTTCTCGGCGTCGTGGACGTCGTCCTCGTAGCGAAGCTCAAACTGCACCCCGCCCATGGCGTTGATCTCGTCCACTGCGATCTGAGCACCGTTCTTCACGGCATTGCCGTAGATGGCCGCGCCGCCCGTCAGGGGCGCCGTGCCGCCCAGCTTAAAGGCCTCGGCTCCAAAGGCGCAGCCCGTCGCCACGACAACGCTCAGGGCAAGCCCTGCAGCAAGGGTAAAAACTTTTCTGGTCATTTTTCTCATCGTTTTCCTCTCCTTGAATTCAATCTCACAGAACGTCTATGCCCTATCCCCGTCCACCGACGGCCGTTCGGCGATCCTGGGGACCTGTGGCCAAAAAAAGGCGGCTGCCCTTCTTTTAAGAGTGCAGCCGCGCGATGGAGCGTCTTAAAAAAATTTTTTGGCTTCCCCTTAAGTATTCTTTTTTTCATCCCTTACAACGACCGCCAGGACCACGGCGACGACCGATAGGACGACGGCGAGCTGCCCGCCAATCATGGCGATAAGGGCAATAATAATAATGGACGCCACAAAAAGGGCGTCCATCAGGGGATCCAAAACACAAAGGGAAGCGCGCGCGAAGGAAGCCGCCGCGTCACAGGAGGACGCGCCCGCAGGGCAGGACATCGCGGACCTGACGGCAAGGCTTCGGTTCATTTGCGGGCATCCTCCTTCGCTGAAATTTTGTGACATTATAAGGGGCCGCCGGGCGAATGTCAATCTGTTTTCTCAATTTGCCTCCCGGCGGGGGCGGATCGGTGAACCTCAACCAGCCCGCCTCGAATCGTTCCCGAAGGCACTGCGGAGCGTTTGAGCGCTGCCCGTCACTTTTTTACATCAAAAAGGGGGATGCACTGCCTCGCGTTCTTGATCACGGCGTAGCCCAGGGCGCTGCGGCCCGTGCGGTCCGTTCGGGACGGGTCTGCACCCGACGCGAGAAGCATCTTCACGACCTCCGGGTTATCGCTGGCTGCGGCCACCATCAGAGGGGTCGTGCCCCCGTCGTCCGGAACGTCCGCCGCGGCACCGGAGGCGATCAGGGCCTCCGCGCACTTCGCCCCGGACCGCCCCTTCGCCGCGAAGTGCAACGGGGTCCAGCCGATAAAGTCCCGCGCCCCCACGTCCGCTCCGGCCTCGAGGAGCGCCTTCACGGCCCACTCGCTGCCCCGGAGGGAGGCGTCCATCAGGGGCGTCATCTCCCGCGCCATGCGCACGTCCACGCTGGCGCCGGCCTTGACCAGGAGGGCCAACACCTCACGCGCGCTCTCAGGGCCCTGGACGGCGTGGGAGAGCGGCATCATGCCGTCCCGGTCCTGAAGGGAAACGTCCGCGCCCAGCCGCAGGAGCTCCGCCGCAGCAGGGAGGGCAGGCGTCACGGCAGCCACCATCAGGGCGGTCATGCCGTACCGGCTCCTCCCATCGACGGAGGCTCCGGCCTCGACCAGAGCCCTGATACTCTCCGCACTACCCTTTCGGGCGGCCACCATCAGGGGCGTCAGGCCGTCCCAGGTCGCAAGGTCGGGGTCCGCTCCCCCCTTCAGCAGGGCCTCGAGCACCGCGGCCCTCTCCGCTTCCCCCACCTGCCTCGCGCCGTCGCCACCTCCCGCAACCGCGATCATCAGCGGCGAGAGGTCCTGAAGGTTCCGATGATTGGGGTCCGCTCCCAGCGACAGAAGGGCCTCGACGGCCTCCGGCCTCGCTCCGGCCCCCAGTGCAACCGTCAAAGGGGTGTCGCCCTGCGGCGTTTCGTCCCGCAGCGAGGCCCCGCGTTCCGCCAGGAAGCGGATCGTCGGCGGCGACGCGCTGACGGCCGCAAACATCAGAGGCGTCCATCCGTTCTTGTCCCTCGCCGCGAGAGAGGCCCCCAGGTCCAGCAGAGCCGAGGCGGCGGGCAGGTTGTCCGAGCGGCACGCCTCCATCAGCGGCGTCATCAGCCGGCTCTCTCGCACGTCCACCTCCCCGTCGGCGGCCAGCAGCGCCAGGGCGTCGGCGGAGATCAGGGGGTTCGAGGCCGCCAGGAAGAGCGCCCCGCGGTTCAGGTCGTCCTCGGCCGCCAGGTCCGCTCGTCCCTGCACCAGGGCCGATAGCGCCGCCGCGTTCGCCCCCGCGGCCACGGCCCGCATCGCGGGGGTCCGGCGGCCCTCGTCGCGCCGGTTCACGTCGGCCCCTGCCTCCACCAGGAGGCGCAGCACCTCCGCGTCCGGGCGCTCGCACGCTGCCTGCAGGGGGGTGACACCCGCCTCGTTCGCCTCATCTGCGTGGGCCCCCGCGTCCAACAGGAGCTCCAGGACCTGCGGATCGGCGCGGGAGGCCGCCAACCACAGGGGCGTCCTGCCCTCCCCGTCCCGGACCCTTGCCGAGGCCCCAGCCCTCAGGAGCGCCGCGGCAACCTGAGGCGAGCCGTTCGTCGCCGCAGCCAGGTGCAGGGGCGTCCTGCCCTTCTCGTCCCGCACGTCCGGCGACGCGCCCGCCGACAAGAGCGCCTCCGTCACGGCAGGGTTGGGGTTGTACGCCGCGGCCAGCATCAACGGGGTCAACCCCTCCAGCCCCACCGAGGTGAGGGACGCGCCGTGCTTCAGCAACAGCCGGACGACCTCCGGGTTCCGGGCGTACTCGGCGGCGACGTGCAGCGGACGGCTGCCGTCGGGCAGGAGCTCGTCCGCAGAGCTCGTCCTCAAAGCTTCCTGGACCTCCGCAGGCGTTCCGGACTCGCAGAGCCTCCGCCAGTCCGTCGCCAGGGCGCGGGCGGGTGCGGCCGCCAGGAGCGCGAACAGCAGGGATGCAGCCAGAAGAAACGCCCAGCGTCCCCTCGCAAAAAGGGCAATTTTCACGTCAAAAGACCTCCTTACAACCATAAACGACAGGTTCTAGTCAGTGTTTCCTTTTTTTATCCCTTTTAATACACAATTCCCTTCAAACGTGATATGCTAATAAGGTATGCATCACGCGCAGCCAAATGGAGGGGTGCGTTTTGTGGAGGGGTATTCGTTGGAGCAGAACACGGCCGGCAAGGAAAAACGTCGCTGCACGAGAGTGAGATATCAATCTTCCGCGGAGTTTCAGCTGCCTCTTCAAGGGGACGCCTGGTTCGCTGCCGAGGTGCTGGACCTGAGCGTCACCGGCGTCCGGCTTCGCTTCAGCCCTCAGCAGGCGGCGGGGGTCCTGAAGGACAGCGATGTCGAATGGCAGGACGTCTGCCTCAAGTTCAAGGACGTCAAGGAGGACCTCGTCCTGAACGGGCACTTCCTCATGGTCTACGACCGGGCGGACGGCCTCTTCACCACGGGGCTGGAGTTCACCGACGTCACCATGGAACAGCAGTTCAAGCTCGTGATGCTCTACGCACAGTATCGAAAGGACGCGGAACGGTAGCGCTCGACGGCGCAGTTCCGCGCCCTTTTTCGAGGCGGTTCTCCCTCACCTCAGGGGCAGGACCTGGTGCCGAACCCCGCTGAAATCGACGTCGCGGAACCGGGGCACCAAAACCTTGACGTCCGAAGAGGCAAGGGCCCTGGGCGATATGTCCTCCCCCTGGAAGAACCCCACCGGCCGCACGTCGTTCTGCTTGACCTTTAGGACGACCCCGATCCCCTTGAGGATCATCAACAGGTCCTCCCCCGCCTCCTCCGGGTCGTCCGTCACCCTCTGAAACACGAAGGCGACTTCCGTGCTGTGTCGGACGCTCCGCAGCATGGATTCCTCATCCTCCCAGATCTGGACCAGACAATCCTTCAGCGGCTTCGAGAGGCTGCGTCCCCGCGGGTAGACCCTCGCGTTGTTGAGGATCTCGCGCCGCTGCGACGCGGGGGCGACGCTGCTCTCCAGGTCCCGCAGGTACTCCTCCGGGTCCACGCCCATCGCGGCGACGATCCGCTTCCGGATCGAGTCGGCCCGCGGCCCACGGCTCTCCCTGAGGCGTTCCAGCGCGTAATTGCCGTACCGTCCCAGGCTGAAGCGCATGTAGAGATAATCGAAGTCCTCCGGAGCGATGCGCCCGCCCAGGAGCCGGTCGGCCTGGTTGTTTGCCGCCAGCCGATAGGGGTCCAGCAGGGGGGAGTTCATGGCCGCGACGAGAAGCGTCATCATCAGGGCCGCAGCAACGTTGACCCGCCCGATGGCGGAGGGCCACTGGCGCATGAGGACGGCCCCCGCGTAACCGACGCCCCATATCCCCGTCACCACCGCCAGGAACGCCGCCTGAATCCGGTCCACCGAGAGGCCGTACTGCTCCACCCGAAGCCCCAGGGAGTACAGGCAGATCACCGTGTAGAAGGGGAGGCACAGGAGGGATATTTGCGACAGCACGTTGACGCCCTTGCCGGTGAAGGGGCTCCGCGTTCCGTCCAGCCAGGCGGCGTTCGCCAGCAGGATCGTCCCCAGCTCCAGGAGCAGGATGAGGGAGCTGGCCTGCCCCGTACTCCACAGCGTGCGCAGCCCCGAATAGGGCAGGCAGGCGATGAACACGACGGAGAGCAGGGAGAAGGGGGGCAGGAGCCAGGCCAGGATGGAGAGGATCCACCGCCCCAGGGAGTCGATGCCGGGATGCTTCAGCGCGACGAATATGGAAACGGCGATCGTGAGCGTGGAGAGTGGGGCGGCCACCATGGGGTGAAACAGGACGTAGGGGACGAAGTTCAGCCCCACGATGTCGAAGAGCAGGCTGGCCGTCAAGAGCAGCCCCCAGAAGACGGCCATGACGATGACGGCCTGAAAGAGCAGGAACAGGTTGCGGCACAGCTGAAAGAATATCTCCGAGTAGGGCACGCGCCAGCTCCACGTGGCGATGCGGCACTGAAAGAACGGGATCAGCAGGAAGACGGCCATGCAGGCCCGGATCACGTCCATCCTCTGAGAGGGGACGAGGAAAAAGCCGTCGTTCACCGGCCAGACGGACCACAGCCGGTAGGCGTAGAAGACGGCGAGCACGAGGGACAGCCCCATCAGAAAGCGCCGAAGCCGTCTGCCCCAGTGCTCCTGAGCCAGCCAGAAGACGAAGGGGACGATGACCACCAGCGTCAGCGGAACGCAGAGGAAGGGGCCGCTTCGGGTGACGGAATACGCCCCCAGCAGGAGGCCCTGAGCGAGCGCCGAAACGACGACCCAGAGGCAGCGCTTGCGGTCGATGCTGTTCATCGACGCCTACCGCGCGGTGTAGTGATAGGTGACGCCGCGCTCCATCGGCTCCGGCAGCACACGGGTGGAGAGGATGGCACGGCCCTCCTCCAATTCGACCTTGTGCAGGCTCATCGGCAGGGGGAAGCGGTTGAGGTCCAGCAGAGGCTGAATCTGAGACAGGGCCTGATTCGTGATGTAGTCCGGCAGGTCGAGACGATTGATCTTCACCTGCGGGTCCTTCAGCCACAGCTCCTTGTTCCCCACGATCTTGAGTTCGCTGTCGATCTCGATCAGAATGTCCAGCGTGACGAAGAGCACCTTCGCCATGTAGTAGCCCCGCCCCTTCAGCCCTTCCGGCGCGATGGTCATGGAGACCTGGCGCCAGTGGTCGTCCTCGCCGAAGGTCTTGGCCTCCAGGCTTCGGTTGATGTCATCCTGGAGGATACGTCCATAGGCGTAGATTTGGAGTGCGCTCCTGCACTCCACGTCGCCCGACGCCCAATTCTCCGGCGCGTTGAACTGCACGTCCAGCATGCGGAACGTCAGCTTGTCCAGCCTCACGCCCTCGATCATGACGCCCGTCAGGTCCATGTACAGGTCCCGGTAGCGGCCTGAGGCGTCCGGCTCTCCGTCGATGGTCAGCGTGAGCTCCTCCGGCGTGAAGCGGTTGACGTAAAAGGCCAGGAGGCGCGACGTCGGATCCTTCGGCTCAATCCCGCCCCTGAACTCGAAATCCGACGCGGCGGCCGCGCCCTCCCACGCGAAGCACAACAGCGCGAGCGCATAAAGCCACAATTTAAAAGACGCCCTCATGATCGACGACCCCCTCAAAGATTTACGGAATCGGACGTTTCATCCCCCTGTATTATAGACCATCGGGGACCATCAGACCTCGGGGCTGCAAAAGCTCCCCAAAAGCGATCGCCCCGCGGGGACAAGGCCAAAAGAGGCGGGTCCGGGGCGACGCCCCGGACCCGCCTTGGGTTGTAACCTGTATTCTGCCGGCAGGCGCTTACGCCTTGACGGGCACCGGGCCCATCTCCGCCATCGCCTTGTAGGTCTCGTAGCGCTCGCGCGCCTCCTGCGCCGCCTGCTCGAAGAGCTTGTCCGCGATGTCCGGGAAGCCCAGCTTCAGGGAGGCGTAGCGCACCTCGCTCATCAGGAACTCCTTGTAGTCCTTCGTCGGCGCCTTGGAGTCGAGGATGAAGGGGTTCTTGCCCTCCGCGGCGAGGCTCGGATTGCAGCGGTACAGGTGCCAGTAGCCCGCCTCGACGGCGTTCTTCGACTGAGCCTGGGTCTTGCCCATGCCCGCCTTGATGCCGTGGTTGATGCAGGGGGCGTAGGCGATGATCAGGGAGGGCCCCTTGTGGGCCTCAGCCTCCTTCAGCGCCTTGAGCAGCTGGTTCTTGTCGGCCCCCATGGCCACCTGCGCCACGTACACGTGTCCATAGGTCATGGCCATGCGGCCCAGGTCCTTTTTGCGCACGCGCTTGCCGCTCGCAGCAAACTGCGCGATCGCCGCGGTGGGCGTGGACTTGGAGGCCTGACCGCCCGTGTTGGAGTAGACCTCGGTGTCCAGGACGAGGACGTTGATGTCCTCTCCGCTGCCCAGGACGTGGTCCAGGCCGCCGTAGCCGATGTCGTAGCCCCAGCCGTCGCCGCCGAAGATCCAGACGGACTTCTTCACCAGGTAATCGTGGTACTCCGCGATCTTCGTGAACTCCGCCATGGCCTCGTCGCTGAGGTCCGCGTGCTCGTGCTCGTGACCGCCGCAGCAGCAGAACACCCCGTCCAGGAGCTCCTCCACCTTCGCCGCGGACGCCTTGGACTTCTCGCCGTCCAGGTGTGTGTCCAGCCACTCCTGAAGGACCTTCTTATACTCCTCCGGGACGCACTCCATCTTGATCAGGCTCGTCGCGGCCTCCACCAGGTAGTTCGTCTTGACGTTGACGGAGAGCTTCATGCCGTACCCGTACTCGGCGTTGTCCTCGAACAGCGAGTTCGCCCAGGCCGGGCCGCGGCCTTCGGCGTTGACCGTGTAGGGCATGTTGGGCGCGGAGCCGCCCCAGATGGAGGAGCAACCCGTGGCGTTGGCGATGATCATGCGATCGCCGAAGAGCTGGGTGATCAGCTTGGCGTAGGGCGTTTCGCCGCAGCCCGCGCAGGCGCCGCTGAACTCCAGGAGCGGACGCTGGAACTGGCTGCCCTGGACGGTGAACTTATCGACGACCTTGTCCTTGTCCGCCACGCTCTCGACGGCGTAGGTCCAGTTGTCGATCTCCCCCTCCTGAGAGGCCGTGGGCTTCATCTCAAGGGCCTTCACCGGGCAGATGTCCGCGCAGTTGCCGCAGCCCAGGCAGTCCAGGGTGTCCACCTGAATCTTGTAGCGGTAGCCCGCCTCCTTGAGCGCCTTGGCCTTGGGCTCGACGGCGCCGAATTCCTTCGGCGCGGCCTCCTGCTCGGCGGCGTCCAGGAGGAACGGCCGGATGGCCGCGTGGGGACAGACCATGGAGCACTGGTTGCACTGGATGCACTTCTCGCCGTTCCACTCCGGCACGTTGACCGCCACGCCCCGCTTCTCGTAGGCGGCGGTGCCGGAGGGGAAGCGGCCGTCCACGTACTCGCCCGTGAAGGCGCTGGCGGGCAGCTCGTTGCCCTTCTGGGAGTTGATCACCTGGCACTGCTCGGTCACGAACTCCGGGATCTCGTCCGGCACGCCACGCTTCTGCACAACCTGGTCCGGCGCAGCGCTCCAGCCCTCCGGAATCTTGATCTCGATGAGGCTCTTCAGGCCCGCGTCCACGGCGTCGTGGTTCATCTTGACGACCTTCTCGCCCTTGCGGCCGTAGGTATCGACGATGGCCTGCTTCATGTACTTCACCGCGTCGTCGATCGGGATGACGTTCGCCAGCTTGAAGAACGCGGCCTGCATGATGGAGTTGGTGCGGTTGCCCAGGCCGATCTTCTGGGCCTCGTCCACGGCGTTGATGACGTAGAACTTCGCGCCCAGGTTCGCCAGCTTGCGCTTCAGGTCGGAGGGCAGGTGCTCCTCAAGGGCCTCCGGGGTCGTCCACTGCGTGTTGAGGAGGAACGTGCCGCCCTTCTTCAGGCCGGCCGTCAGGTCGTACTGGTGGACGTACTCCTGCTTGTGGCAGGCGATGAAGTCCGCGGAGTCGATGAGGTAGGTGGACTTGATGGGGGACTTGCCGAAGCGCAGGTGGGACACCGTGATGCCGCCCGACTTCTTGGAGTCGTAGTCGAAGTAGCCCTGCGCGTACATGTCGGTGTGGTCGCCGATGATCTTGATGGAGTTCTTGTTGGCACCCACCGTGCCGTCGGAGCCGAGGCCCCAGAACTTGCAGCAGACCGTGCCCTCCG